>JBNMHH010000099.1:0-6969 GCA_050872665.1 Helicobacteraceae bacterium | reverse complement strand
TTCTCGCCGATAGCGTCTTTGGCGAAAAATATGATACCGCTTAAAAATGCCTCTGCGACATTTTGCAATCCGCTAGGCACTAGCTCAAGTCTGCGTGTGGCGAGTTTAGCGGTTAGCAAAGCCACTAAAAACACCAGCACCGTGTAAAAACCGATGATAAAGTCGTGATTAGAGTTGATGAGACTTGCAATCGTCCAAAGCCGTGAGTCAAGTGAAACGCCTGATTCCATTCCCAAATCCTTGAAATTTAAGTTTTAAAATCTCGCATTTTAGCATTATTTTTCGTAAAAAATCTTTAGATTCGCACAAAATATAAAATTTTTGTAAAGATTTGCCACAAATTTCAAAATAGCTACGCAATTTTGCACTATAATTACGCCGTTAATTTTTATATTTGGAGCAATGTCGATGAAAAAACTAAAACTTATTTGCGCCATTTTTGCGCTATTTTGCGCGAATTTGGCGAATCTTAGTGCCGAATCGCTAAAAAATATCACAAGCATTAGCGCGGATTTTACCCAAGAGATTAAAGGCGATGAGGGCGCGATTTTATACAGCGGACATTTAGTGGCGAGGGCGGATTCAAAGGCGCATTGGCGTTATGAAACGCCGATGAAAAAGGAAATCTTTGTAAATGGCAAAAGCGTGATGATTTATGAGCCAGAGTTCAATCAAGTCATCATCAGCGACAAAATGAATATAGATTTTATGAAAATCCTAAATTCCGTGCGAAAAAATGGCGATGAATGGCAAAGCGTGGTGAATAATCAAACCTTTCGCATTGTCCTAAAGGGCGATAAACCACATAAGATTTTCTACAAAGATGGGCTAGATAATGACATAGTCATAACGCTTGAAAATGTCGCTCTCAATGCAAAAATAAGTGATGAGTATTTTCACTTTAAGCGACCGCAAGGCGTGGAAGTGATATATCAGTAGATTTTAAATTTATTGCAAGGTGCAAAAGCGCAATGCAAAGACTTTTTGCGTCCTTGCGTATAAATTTATTATTGTGCCATTAACGCCCTTAACTCACTCTCGCTTATCGTCCTCACGCCCAATTCTTTCGCTTTCTCTAACTTACTTCCTGCGTTTTCGCCATAGATTACCATTGTGGTTTTTTTGCTAACGCTATTTGTGATTTTTGCGCCCATTGATTCTAGCAACAAGGCGATTTCATCGCGACTTTTGCTCATTGTCCCCGTAAGCACGATGATTTCGCCATTAAAAATTGATGAATCCGCGCTAGATTCGCCACTTTCCGCACGATTAACGCTTGGCATTGTAGGCTTTATAATCTCGCGCAATCTTGCGATAAACTCCGCATTTGTCTGCATAAATAGCACGATAGATTCCGCCATTTCCTCGCCTATGCCATCAATCTCTAGCAATTCCTCGCGATTCGCGCTAAAGATTCGCTCTCCAAGCACACTTGCTAATTTTTTGCTTGTCCCCTCGCCGATATGCTCGATTCCAAGCGCGTTTAGCAGATTCCAAAGGGGCGCGTTTTTGCTTCCCTCAATGGCGTCCAAAAGATTTTTGATTTTTTTTGCGCCAAAGCCCTCACGCCCCTCTAAATCCGCACCTTGAAGCGAATAAATATCTAAAATATTGCCAATTAGCGCATTTTCAAACAAAAATTCCACGATTTTATCGCCCATACCGATGATATTCATCGCTTTTTTGGAGCAAAAATGAATGATAGAGTTCATCACACGCGCCTTGCAACTTAGATTTTGGCACTTTATCAAAATCTCCTCCACTAGCAATTCACTCCCACACACAGGGCAAAAGCGCGGTTTTTCCACCGCAATTTCACTGCCATTTCGTAGCTCGGCGATAGGCTTAATGATTTTAGGAATCACATCGCCACTGCGGATAATTAGCACCTTATCGCCTACGCGAATGTCCTTTTTGGCGATTTCATCAAAGTTATGCAAAGTCGCACGGGTGATATTTGCGCCCTCAATATTCACAGGCTCTAGCTCTGCCACAGGCGTGATAACGCCACTGCGCCCCACTTGAAAGCTCACGGACAAAATTTTGGTGGTTTTTTCAATGGCGGGGAATTTGTAAGCAACGGCGAATCGCGGGTTTTTTATGGTGTAGCCTAGCGCGTTTTGTAGGGCTAAATCATCGATTCGCACTACCATTCCATCAAGCATAATGGGATATTTGTCGCGTAGTGCGATTAAGTGATTATAAAAAGCCTCGATTTCATCGATATTTGCGCATATTTTGCTTAAAAGCGAATCCCTAAAGCCAAGCGATTTTATGGCGCAAAGATTGGCAAAAAAGCTGTCATCGCTGTGTGATTCGCCCAAAGATTCGCTTATGAATCCAAAGCCCCACGGGATAAAAGTGAGTTTGCGATTCCTAGTAATGCTTGAATCTAAATTCCGCAAACTTCCCGCTGCGGCGTTGCGCGGATTGGCAAAGACGCTTTCCCCATTTTGCAAACGCGATTCATTTAACGCCTCAAAGTCCGCCTTTTCTATGACAATCTCCCCGCGAATCTCAATTTTGCCCTTGTATGCGATATTTTGCGGGATTGATTTTATCGCCCTTGCATTGTGCAGCACCTGCTCTCCCACACTGCCATCGCCCCTCGTTGCGGCACTAATTAACGCGCCATTTTCATAAAGTAAATTCATACTCGCGCCGTCAAATTTTGCATCGCACATAAAGCGTAAATTCGTGGCTTTTTGCGATAACAGCGGATTTTCCACCGAGAGCGCATTTATATTTTTATAGATTCGCTCAACCCACGCGATTAGCTCATCTTTGTTAAAAATATCCTCCAAGCTCCACATTCGCTCAATATGCGTGGATTTCTCAAACTTTGTGAGGATTTCATCGCCGACTTTTTGCGTAGGCGAATCCGCCACGATTTGCGTGGGATTCGCACTCTCAAAAGCCACAATTTCGCCGTATAATTTGTCGTATTCCTCATCACTTGCGATAGGCGAATCCAGCGTGTAGTAGTGATATGCCATTTTTTTTAGCAACTCAACTTTTTGTAAATATTGCTCGTTTGTCATTTTTTACTCGTTAAATTTAAAGATTTGTTGTATAATACCAAAATTTTTTTGATAAAAAAGGGGACAAATTGCTAAAAAATATAGCCAAAACAACGGAATTGCATTTGATGAACGAAGTGCAATTTTTGTGCTTTTTACTCGAAGAAGAGGGCGAATTATACGCGACAAATGTCTTTAAAGTGCGCGAAGTCGTGCATTACACCGATGTGCTTACCAAGACAGAGGGCGAGGATAATGATGTCGTGCTTGGATTTATCACAATGCGGGGCGAATCCATTCCTTTGCTTGATTTGCGTAGGTGGCTATACTATGACCCAAAGGATTCGCTAAAGGATTTACACGCTTTTGCGGTGGATTCAAATCAATATTTAATCATCATTTGCGATTTTAGTGGCTACACCGTGGGGCTACGAATCCACTCCGTTAGGCGAATCATTCAGCGAAATTGGGACGAAGTGGTTACAGGAAGCGAGTATGGATTCCAAAAAGATGGCAAAGTGGTGGCGACAACGAAATTTGATGATGGCAAAATCGTGCAGATTTTAGATGTGGAAAAAATGCTAGGCGAGATTTTCCCAATGGTAAAAGACCAAGAAAGCCTTGATATGCAGACGCTCACTAAAATCGACAGCGATAAAATCATACTTTTGGCGGAAGATTCAAAGCCTATTACAAAGTCAATGCAAGTGTTGCTAGAAAAATTAGGGCTAAATTACTATTCATTCCCCAATGGCAAGGAATTGCTTGATTACTTGCATAACGAAAAAGACATAAAGGCAATCGGCGCGGTGATTACGGATTTAGAAATGCCTGTGGTATCTGGCTTTGAAGTGCTAAAGCGTATCAAAGAAAGCGATGAATATAAGCATTTGCCCGTGATTGTCAATACCTCGATGAGTAGCGAATCAAACATTTCTTTGGCGCGTTCGCTAAAAGCCGATGCGTTTTTAACAAAGCTAAAGCCCGTAGAGTTAGAATTTGAGCTAAGAAAAGCTCTTGGCGTCCAAATATAGGCGCGAAATTTTATTTTTGAAGGAAAAAATATGCGGACACATTTATGTAGTGAAGTTAGCGTGAGTGATATAGGCAAGGAAGTGCGCCTTTGTGGCTGGTGCAACACATACCGCGACCACGGAGGCATTATATTTATTGATTTGCGCGATTTTAGCGGAATCGTGCAATTAGTTTTTGACCCAAGCTCTCCCGCTTATGCGGAGGCAGGGGGAATCCGCGATGAATTTGTGCTAAGTGTTAGCGGAAAAGTCCGCGCAAGAGGCGAAGGGCTAGAAAATCCCAAGCTAAAAACGGGCAAAATCGAAGTGGTGGTGGAAAATTTAGTAATTGAAAATAAAAGTAAAACGCCACCAATCGCCATAGGCGCGGATAATATCAGCGAGGAATTAAAGCTAAAATATCGCTATTTGGATTTGCGCTCTAAAAAAAATTACGATACTTTCGCACTGCGCTCAAAAGTCGCCATAAAAACCCGCACTAGCCTTGAATCTATGGGCTTTTTGGAAGTTGAAACGCCGATTCTTACAAAAGCCACGCCAGAGGGCGCGAGAGACTTTTTAGTGCCTAGCCGAATCTACAACGGCGAATTTTTCGCACTACCCCAAAGTCCGCAATTATTCAAGCAATTACTAATGATGAGCGGATTTGATAGATATTTTCAAATCGCAAAATGTTTCCGCGATGAGGATTTACGCGCCGATAGACAGCCAGAATTTACGCAAATTGACATTGAGATGAGTTTTTGCGATGAAAATGCCGTAATCGGCGTGGCTGAGAAATTGCTAAGTGATATTTTTGGCGCGTGTGGGCATAATATTAAGACGCCATTTCCGCGAATGAACTACACAGAGGCTATGGAAAAATATGGCAGTGATAAGCCAGATATGCGATTCGCACTTCCGCTTTGCGATGTGGGCGAGTTTTTTACGGATTCGACAAATGATATTTTTAAAAATATTGCGAGTGATTTAAATAAAAATCGATTCAAAGCCTTAAAAATCCCAAACGGCGACTCTGTTTTCACGCGCAAAATGTTAGATGAAATGGAGGATTTTGTCCGCAAATTTGGCGCGAAAGGTTTGGCTTATATTCAAGTGCGAAAAGGCGAAAATGGTGATTTAGACATAAAAGGACCGCTAATAAAATTCATCGCCGAATCGCGCAGAGAGGCTTTTAAAAACGCGCTTGATTTAAAAGAGGGCGATTTGGTATTTTTTGGCGCGGGAGAGGCGAATGTGGTGATGGATTATATGGGGCGATTGCGCCTAAAATGTGGCGATATTATGAATCTCATCAATAAAGATGAGCTAAATTTCCTTTGGGTGGTGGATTTCCCAATGTTTGAGTTTAGCGATGGGCGATATTACGCGCTTCATCACCCTTTCACAATGCCAAAGGGCTTGGAGCAGGGCGACCCACTGAAAATGACTTCCCGTGCGTATGATGTGGTGCTAAATGGCTTTGAGCTAGGTGGCGGTAGCATTAGGATTCACCGAAACGAGATTCAGCAAAAAGTCTTTGAGATTTTGGGGATTAGTGAGAGTGAGGCGAAACAAAAATTTGGCTTTTTGCTTGAGGCATTGCAATATGGTGCGCCACCGCACGGAGGCATTGCAATCGGCTTTGATAGGCTAATAATGTTGCTTACAAAACAGCCCAGCATTCGCGATGTCATCGCATTCCCCAAAACGCAAAAGGCGATTTGTCCGCTCACAAGTGCGCCTAGCGTGGTAACGGACGAGCAGTTAAAAGAGCTAGGCATTAAGGTTCAAAAATCAAAATAAAGGAGGCAAAAATGAAAAAATTATTTTTGATTATCGGTGCGCCCGGCAGTGGCAAAACCACAGACGCACAAATCATCGCACAAAATAATAGCGATTCCATAAAGCATTATTCCACAGGCGATTTGTTGCGTGAGGAAGTTGCAAAGGAAACGGAGCTTGGCAAAACGATTGATAAATACACTTCCAAAGGCAATTTAGTTCCGCTTGAAATTGTCGTGGATACGATTGTAAATGCGCTAAAAAATTCGCCCAAAGACATTATCCTAATTGACGGCTATCCGCGCTCTGTGGAGCAAATGGAGGCGTTAGATAGGGTGCTAAAAGCGCAACGCGAGATTGAGCTAGTTAGCGTCATTGAAGTGGTGGTGAGTGAGACCGTGGCGTTTGATAGAGTGATTGGCAGGGCGCGTGGGAGCGATGATAACGCGGAAGTGTTTAAAAATCGTATGCGCGTGTATTTAGAGCCACTCGCGCCTATCAAGGCATTTTATGGCAATCTTGGGATTTTACAGCAAATCAATGGCGAGAGAGGGATTGAAGAGATTGTCGCGGAAATGGAGGCTTTTATAAAAAGCAAGGCGTAGATTCGTGGTGCGAATCGTGGATTCGTGCATTTGATTCGTGGCGGATTCGCATAAGATTCGCCAAAGATTCGCGCGAATCTCGAATCTAAAGTCGAATCCAAGCCGAATCTAAAAAGCGATTCGCCCCCGAATCGCAATTAAATTTAATTTTAAAGGAGAAAAAATGGACTTAAGCAAACTAACTTATGGTGGCAAAGATTTTGTCAATGCGGTGATTGAAATCCCTTATGGCTCTAGCGTAAAATACGAAGTGGATAAGGACACAGGCGCGATTATGGTGGATAGAGTAATGTATAGCGCGGTTTATTATCCCGCGAACTACGGCTTTATCCCGCAGACTTTGGCAGATGACGGCGACCCTATGGATATTTTGGTGCTAAATCAATATCCGCTCCAAGCTGGTAGCGTTATCAAATGTCGCATTATCGGCGTTTTGATTATGGAAGATGAGAGCGGAATGGATGAGAAACTTTTGGCATTGCCACTTGATAAAATCGACCCAAGTTACAGCAATATCAAAGATTACAGCGATTTAAGTGAGTTGTC
>JBNMHH010000098.1:0-7020 GCA_050872665.1 Helicobacteraceae bacterium | reverse complement strand
TTGCATACTTCGTAGGATTCACTTACCTCACGCACACCGCGCAATAATCGTATCGCGCTCATACTCTCACTTTTATTTTTATCGCTGATTTGGACTTGTAGTGTCATTTTTTATCCTTTTATTTCTTTGGCAAATTATAGCAAAAATATACTTGTATTTTTGCCACAAATCGCCCTTAACCAAAATCGCTATCTTTCCATAGCGAGTTTTCCCCGCTTGTAAGCTCGATTTTGTATTTAAAGAGTGTATTTTCCAAATTATATAGCGTTAGGATTTTCGCGGAATTCTCAATTAGCGTGATTGTCTTTGCAAGGTGCATTAAGTCCCGCCCGTAGGCATAAATGCCATATCCGCGCACGATTACATAATTTGTATTATTTTGCTTTAAAAAGTTGCCGACTTCCGTGTCCGCGCGTTCCTCCCAGCTGTCAAATTCCTTTGGATTGTAAATATTGATTTCCTTTAAAACTTTCGCGCCGTAATAATCTTTTGGAATGATTTTTAAATGTTGCAGTGAATACGCCAAAGTATAAGGTGGCAGGGCGTAAGCGACACATTTTGCCTCGTTGATTTCCTTGTAAATATATGAGTGCAATGACGCCTGAGAACTCGCCTCATTGTAGCTATAATCGCGCTTGTGCGAGAGAATCACCAAATTTTCCTCGCGCAAATCATCAAAAACCGCGTCTTTGGTATTGATGATGAATTTCGTCTCATTTAGTTTGTGCGAGATTGAGCCTTGAAAAATATTAAAGCAATCCTTTTTAAACATTGTCCTAGAGATATTTTGCAAGTCGCGCAGGACTTTGCTATCGACATTTTTAATCATAATGCGCCTTTTAAAAAAATGGAATTTTTGGGCTTAAATCGCGATTAGATTCGCGCTAGATTCGCCTAAATTTATGTGGATTCGCTTAAGCGAATCTAAGATTTTAGGCGCGAATCGCCGTTAAAAGCCTTAAAAAAACGCAAAATTCTACCATAAAATCACAAATTTTATTTTAAATTTAAGACATTATAACGATTTATATCAAGCTAATTTATATTAAGTAGCTAAATAAACTTGATATGATTACGCTAAAGTTTGCTAATTTTTGGCAAAAAATTAGCACTCAAATTAAAATATTGCTATTTTTTTTAAAATTTTATGTTATAATTTCGCAATTTCTTATTAAAGGATTTTGGATTTGAATAAAAAGCGCGAAAAGCTACTAGATGAGATGATAACCATTTATATCCGCGAGGGTAAGCCTTTGGGGTCTGAATCATTGCGTTTAGAGCTAAATAGCGATAATTTTAGCATTTCCTCTGCCACGATAAGAAATTATTTTAAAGTGCTTGTGAGCGAGGGCGTGTTGTCGCAACCGCATATCAGTAGCGGACGCGTCCCCACGAACAACGCTTTGAAAAATTATTGGCGCAAAAATATCGACATTAGCACTCCGCTTGATATTGCGGACTTGGGGAAAATTAGCGAGGCGAGTGAGAAATATGAGATTTTCTGCGGGATTCGCCTTTGGCAAAGTGAATTTTTAAGCGAAGTTATCAATTTTCGCGATAAATATATCATTTTGCTATTTGAAAACCGCGAAAATCGCACGAATCGCGGTGCGAATCGCACCAAAGATTATGGCGCAGAGGCGATTTTGCCACACTCATCGCATTTGTATAATTTTTTGCAAGAAATGCTTTATCAAAATATCGAGGAGATTCGCTTTATGGCGCGGAGTGTGTGTGCTAATGTGTTATTTTATAGTTTGGAAAATGGCGCAAAGTCAAGCAGAGCGTCAAATTTTGGTTGCAAATTCTTAGAGATTAGCGATAGTGGCTTGTTTATGGAGATTTTAAATAGTCATATTTTTTATCGGCTAAAAAATGGCTTTCATTTCTTAAAAGACGGCTACTTGGGGCTTATCCAAGATATTTGCCTAAATGACAAAAATGGCAAAATGTTTGTCTTTGGAAAATTAGAGCGCGACTATGCGTCATTTTACAACGAAATTGCGTCATAAATCACTTGTAAGGAGGTAAATTTGAGAGATGAAAATATAGATGATTCAATGGAGCGCGAATCAATCGAATCTAACGAATCTAGCGCATTTGATTCAAACGATTTGGGCGAATCTAGCGAATTTGTCGAATCCAATTTAGCAGATTCGAGCGATTCGGCGGATTTGGGCGATTCAAATGAATCTAGCGATTCGGGCAAATCAAGCGATTCGACCACCGAATCCGATAAAATCAAAGCCTTAGAGGAAAAATACATTCGCGCTTATGCGGAATTTGACAATGTCAAAAAACGCTTAGAGCGCGAAAAGTATCAATCTTTGGAGTATGCAAATGAGCAGATTTTAAAAGATTTTCTGCCCATTTTGGATACTTTGGAATCCGCGCTTGAATCTACCAAAAATGACGATAGCGAGGCGATGACTAAGATTCGCGAGGGCATACAGCTAACCATTGATAATTTTTTAAAGGCTTTTAGTAAGCATAGCGTTGAGCGCATTAGCACGGAGGGCGAGTTTGACCCCAATGTGCATAATGCCATTATGCAGATTAAAAGCGAGGGCAAGGCGGACGGCGAGATAGCGCAAGTTATCCAAAAAGGCTACAAATACAAAGATAGGGTGATTCGCCCATCTATGGTAGCAATCACTAAAAATTAAGGAGTAAAAAATGAGCAAAGTTTTAGGTATAGATTTAGGAACTACAAATTCAGCGATGAGCGTATTTGAGGGCGGTGAAGCGAAAATCATCGCAAACAAAGAGGGCAAAAATACAACGCCATCAATCGTGGCATTTACCGATAAGGGCGAGATTTTAGTAGGCGAATCGGCAAAGCGACAAGCCATCACAAATCCGCAAAAAACGATTTATTCAATCAAACGCATTATGGGCTTAATGTCAAACGAGGACAAAGCAAAAGAGGCGGAAAAACGACTGCCTTATAAGATTGTCGATAGAAATGGTGCGTGTGCGATTGAGATTAGCGGAAAAATTTACACGCCACAAGAAATTAGCGCGAAAATTTTGATGAAGCTAAAAGAGGACGCGGAGGCGTATTTGGGCGAATCTATCAGCGAGGCGGTTATCACCGTCCCTGCGTATTTCAACGATTCGCAACGAAAGGCGACAAAAGAGGCTGGGACGATTGCGGGGCTAAATGTATTGCGAATCATAAACGAGCCTACAAGCGCGGCTTTGGCTTATGGCTTGGATAAAAAGACGGCGGAAAAAATTGTCGTGTATGACTTGGGCGGTGGGACATTTGATGTAACGGTGCTTGAAACAGGCGATAATGTCGTAGAAGTCCTTGCCACAGGTGGCGATGCGTTTCTTGGTGGAGATGACTTTGATAACCGAATCATCGATTGGGCAGCAAAGGAATTCAAAGATGAAAGCGGAATCGACATAAAAGGCGATGTAATGGCATTGCAACGGCTTAAAGACGCCGCAGAAAACGCCAAAAAAGAGCTTTCTAGCGCAAGTGAGAGCGAAATCAATCTGCCATTTATCACAGCAGACGCAAGTGGTCCCAAACACCTTGTCAAAAAGCTATCCCGCGCGAAGTTTGAGAGCCTAATTGATGATTTAATCGAGCAGACAATCACTAAAATTGATTCGGTTATCAAGGATTCAAATCTCTCTAAAAGCGATATTAGCGAGGTTGTAATGGTAGGCGGAAGCACGCGAATCCCAAAAGTCCAAGAGCGCGTCAAAGATTTCACAAGCAAAGAGCTAAATAAAAGCGTAAATCCAGACGAAGTCGTGGCAATCGGCGCGGCGATTCAAGGCGGTGTGTTAAAAGGCGATGTCAAAGATGTGCTTTTGCTTGATGTAACGCCATTGTCTCTTGGGATTGAAACGCTTGGTGGCGTGATGACAAAGGTGATTGAGCGAGGCATTACGATTCCTACCAAAAAAGCGCAGGTTTTCTCCACCGCAGAGGACAATCAACCCGCTGTTTCGATTCACGTGTTGCAGGGCGAACGCGAACTTGCAAAGGACAATAAATCGCTAGGCAAATTTGACTTGACGGGAATCCCAGCAGCCCCGCGCGGTGTGCCACAAATCGAGGTTACTTTTGACATTGACGCAAATGGGATTTTGACCGTTAGCGCGAAAGACAAAGCCACAGGCAAATCTCAAGAGATTAAAATCACAGGCTCAAGCGGACTAAGCGACAGCGAGATTGACAAAATGGTAAAAGACGCCGAGCTACACAAAGAAGAGGACGCCAAACGCAAAGAAGTTATCGAGGCGCGAAATACGGCGGATTCGCTTGTGTATCAAACCGAAAAAAGCCTAAGTGAAGTCAAAGAGGGCTTAAGCGATGATGATAGAGCGAATATCCAAAAGGCGATTGACGCGCTAAAAGAAACGCTTAAAAACGAAAATGCAAGTAAAGAGGAAATAGACGCCAAGCTAAAAGAGCTAAACGATGTCAGCCACAAACTCGCAGAGGCAATGTATGCCAAAAAAGACGGCGAAAATAACAAAAATAATGGCGAATCGGCTAAAAAAGATGATGATGTGATTGACGCGGAAGTGGAGTAAATCTCTATAAATAGCGTGAATCTTGCGCGATTTGATTGATACAAGTCGCGCATTTTATTATAAATTATTGACAATTAGGCAATGATTGTAATAAAATATCGGCTTTGATTTTGTGAAAAATATTTTTCGGGGTGTAGCGCAGTCTGGTTAGCGCACTTGGTTTGGGACCAAGGGGTCGAAGGTTCGAATCCTTTCACCCCGACCATTTCATATAATCAAAGCATTGCGGTGAGTGTAGTTCAGCTGGTTAGAGCACCAGATTGTGGCTCTGGGGGTCGTGGGTTCGAATCCCATCACTCACCCCATATTGTGATTTTGCGCTCGTAGCTCAACTGGATAGAGCATCAGACTTCGGATCTGAGGGTTATGGGTTCGATTCCTATCGAGCGTGCCACTCACTTTTAATCTCACACCTCACGCGCTCGTAGCTCAGCTGGATAGAGCAACAGCCTTCTAAGCCGTAGGTCGCAGGTTCGAGTCCTGCCGAGCGTACCACTTTGTGCTTTTTTAGATTCGCCACCAAAGATTTGCAAAATTCGCCATTCGCCAAAATGAATACTTTGCCTTTGCAAAGGCTTAGTATGGTGGCGTGGGACGAATCCTCGTTAAAAGTTTTTTTGCTTTGTTTGGCTTTTGCAAAAAGTAGTATCTCTCTAATCCCTAGAATCTAATCTACCAAGTAGTGTAAATATCTATTAAAAATACTCACTATTGCAATACGCGACAAATAGCGTTAAAGGGGAAAAATCGGTTTAATGTGGTGGTTTTATTTGCTTTTGGGGAATAATTTATGCTAAAATTTCGGCAACAAAGACATTAAGTCTCTATCCTTTAGTGGTGTGGGGGTTTGGTGGCTTTGAAATTTTAATTTTTAAAGGAATAATCGAATGAGAAAAACAAGGAAAATGATGGTAGTAATGCTACTAATGGTATTTGGTGCGGTAAGTGTGAGCTTTGGGGCAAAGTTGTGGTTAGATGAAGAAAACTATCAAAAGCTAAAGGCGGAAGTGGAGCAATATGGTGGCGAAGATTGTAAATGGAGTGAGGATGGCAAAAAGTTGATTAGTGGGGATTTATGTGAGTTTAAAAAGATTTTAATGTTTTTTGAGGAAATTCGTGCTACTGATGGAGAATTTAAAGAAGTCGCTAAAAAAGTAAAGGAAAAGCCTTTGTTTAAAGAGGATTACAGGATTCGTAATTTTAAAGAATGGACAAGCAACGAAATATGGTGGAAAAGCAGATTTAGTGAGTGGGAATATAAGAAAATTGATTTGGGAATAGATGGGGCTAGACGAGATTATTGGAAAAAGATGGCAGAATAAGGCGTAGGTAGCTTCTTATCCGCCTTGCGCTTTTTTTGTGGCGTGAGGCGGATTTGAGCGATTTTGGTGCGTAAGGATTGAAAATGAAAAATAAAACCGATAGAATCCTAGACAACCTAGAGAAAGGTATAGGTGTTTTGGGTGTTTCGCTATTTGGTATGGTTTCTTATACATTTATCAATGCTGATACATTATCATTTGTTAAAGTATGTATTTTAATATTTGGTATAATTGAATTTACTTTGTTTATTGCTATTCTTGGCATTGTGTATAAGAATTATTTTGACAAGTTAAAGGATTGAAAATGGAAAATGAATTTGTTTTATGGTTTTGTTTGGCAGTGCTTACGATTATGGGTGTGCTAATGGTAACATTTTTTTACACTCTGCGCGTAGATGATGATGAGGGAAATGCCAAATTTGCCAAAGGCGCAAAAGGCAGTAAGTAGCTTTTGTTTTTAATCCGCTTTGGGCTTTGTGGCGTGAGGCGGATTTGCTTATAAAGCGTAGTGTATAAATACCATAAATGCTATGAATAGCGTTAATAGTGTTTATGGTATTTTACGATATAATGTGGCATAGAATTTAACTTTGGGAGGCTTTGTATGATAGCAAATACGATTGATACAAGTATAGATTATGGTGCTTATAGCGGAGTGCAATTATCCGCCTTGCTAGATGATATTCAAAATCAAAGGGCAAATTTGGATAACAAAGAACGACAAATTAGAGAGGCTATAAGCTCTTTAAATGACAAAAAAGAAGAAAAGGCATTTTATAGCCCTGAAAATGTGGCAGTGTTAAAGCAAGGCTACAAAGAACTAAAAGCGGGGCGGGGCGTTGAAAGAGAGCTAATTGATGCGTAAAGTCTTTTGGGATAATGCTTGGGAGGACTATTTATATTGGCAAACCTTTGACAAAAAGATTTTCAATAAAATCAACACGCTTATAAAAGATATTGAACGCAATGGCGCATTAAAAGGAATTGGTAAGCCTGAAGCATTAAGGGGCGATTTAAGTGGTATGTATTCACGGCATATAGATGAAAAACACCGCCTTGTGTATTTTACTGACAAAGAACATATTTTTATAGTGGCGTGTAAAACGCATTATAAGGATAAATAGAACATTAAATCTTTATT
>JBNMHH010000097.1:0-7074 GCA_050872665.1 Helicobacteraceae bacterium | reverse complement strand
CTTTAGGACAATGCGAAAGGTTTGATTATTTACCACGCTTTGCCACTCATCGCCGTTTTTTCGCACGGAATTTAGGATTCGCATAAAATCTATATTCATTTTATCGCTGATGATGACTTGATTGAACTCTGGCTCATAAATCATCACAGATTTGCCATTTACAAAGATTTCCTTTTTCATCGGCATTTCATAACGCCAATGCGCCTTTGAATCCGCCCTCGCCACCGAATGTCCGCTGTATAAAATCGCGCCCTCATCGCCTTTAATCTCTTGTGTAAAATCCGCGCTAATGCTTGTGATATTTTTTAGCGATTCGGCGTTGAGATTCGCTAGATTCGCACAACACAGCGCAAAAATGGCACAAATAAGTTTTAATTTTTTCATCGACATTGCTCCAAATATAAAAATTAACGGCGTAATTATAATGCAAAATTGCGTAGCTATTTTGAAATTTGTGGCAAATCTTTACAAAAATTTTATATTTTGTGCGAATCTAAAGATTTTTTACGAAAAATAATGCTAAAATGCAAAATTTTAAAACTTAAATTTTAAGGATTTGGGAATGGAATCAGGCGTTTCACTTGACTCACGGCTTTGGACGATTGCAAGTCTCATAAACTCTAATCACGATTTTATCATCGGTTTTTACACGGTGCTGGTATTTTTAGTGGCTTTGCTAATCGCTAAACTCGCCACACGCAGACTTGAGCTAGTGCCAAGCGGATTGCAAAATGTCGCAGAGGCGTTTTTAAGCGGTATCATATTTTTCGCCAAAGATGCTATCGGCGAGAAACTAGCGCGGAAATATATCCCGCTCACCGCAACACTCGCGCTAATCGTGTTTTTATCCAATATGGTAGGCATAATCCCGGGCTTTGAAGCCCCTAGCTCAAGCTGGAGTTTCACGCTCACACTCGCGCTAATCGTGTTTTTCTACTATCATTTTGAGGGCATTAGGGCGAATGGATTCGCGCATTATTTCGGGCATTTTATGGGTCCCATAAAGTGGCTTGCTCCGCTAATGTTTCCTGTGGAAATTATCTCGCATTTTTCGCGTATCATTTCGCTATCTTTTAGGCTTTTTGGTAACATTAAGGGCGATGATATTTTCCTACTTG
This sequence comes from Helicobacteraceae bacterium, assembly GCA_050872665.1. Taxonomy (GTDB): domain Bacteria; phylum Campylobacterota; class Campylobacteria; order Campylobacterales; family Helicobacteraceae; genus NHYM01. The sequence goes on along the minus strand of JBNMHH010000097.1, from coordinate 5,956 downwards.
TAATGCTAATGCTTGTGCCTTGGGTCGCGCCACTTCCTGCATTTGCAATCCTCACATTTATGGGCATTTTACAAGCATTTATTTTTATGATTTTGACTTATGTTTATTTAGCTGGTGCGATTATTTTAGATGAAGAATCGCATTAAAAAACGGCGCGAAAATATAGATTCGCCTATTTGTGCGAATCTGCCAAAAACTGATAAAAATAACTTTTGGTATAATCTCTCAAGTGTCGCTGTCATCATTGAAGTGCTTGTAGGTGCGATTTTAGGCATTGCGCTGTGCTTTGGATTTTTCTTTGCGTTTTTCGTTGTGCGCGGGAGCATTTTAATCTCATTTGGCATATTTTTGATAATCCTAATCTTTGCGGCATTTTTCGTGCTAGTGCTAAAATATATGTTTATTTTAGTAATGCTAAAGATTCGTGAGATAGGGATTTTAGAGCGAATTGCACGGCGATAATAGGTAAATAAAGACTTTTTGCATTTGGAGCAATGAATGCTATGCTTTAGGGAGCAAAATGGACACCACAAATACGGCTCGTTGCGATTGGAGATAATGTTTTGATTTTTGCCACCAAAAGGCGCAGATTTTTGAAAAAGTTTTTATAAAATTTTTGGGGCTTTGGGCGAATCGGCGATTCGCCATTTTGTAATGTTTATGCTGGGATTATAGAGTTTTTACGCAATGTTTTAATAAATGAATAAATCATAAATCCAAAAAATATCGTATATAAACTACCATTTATCGCTAATGGGTCAAGTAAGATTTGCCTATCTGTAAAAATGCCAATAGCTGGAATCAAATATTTGGGCGATGAGATAAGCATAGCAAAAGTAAGCAAATAGCATATCCAAAGTGCAATTTTTCTTACAATGCCACATATTTGACAAATACAAAACAAAAACATAAAAGCGATAGATAAAAAAGCATTAAAACCGAAAGCTATATATTTGTCATTTATGACAGCATTTTTAATATGTGCATTATAAAACTCAATCATAGCGTGTGGATTACTATCATAAAATCCAAGACATTTATTAAAACCTACCACAATACCTAATCCAAATAGCACAAAAATACCTATCAAAACAATAAGTGAATTGAAAGATTTAAGTAAATCAGTGTGATGATTAGAAGTTAAGCGATAAAATCTTAATTGCCACAAATCTATCCATTCTTTGCTAAAGAATTTTGGGTTTTTAGAATCTAGCTCTATTTCTTTAAAATAAAGCTCGATTTTATGATAATTTGAAGCGTCCAAAAGGTTGTTGTCTTTTATTAAGGAACTTTTAAAGATTCTAAATGAATCTCTAAAGTCATTTGCCACTTCGTATAAAACGGGAAATTTTGCGTTTGGTATGCTTGTTATAATTGTTCGTCTATCTAGCTCATTTTCAACAGCTTCTTTGCATTCCTTAAATCCAAAATTCAATTTTGAATTGACAAGGTTAAGATTGCCATTAAAAATAGTTTGGCTAAAATTTGGCACTTTTTCAAAAGTTACCCCATAAAAACAAGCTGTTTGATTAAATTTGCTTTCGTGGAAATCTACATAATCTTTAAATGTAGAATTATTAAAATAGAGATTCACATTAACAATTTTATTATCCATTCTAAACTCTTTATGAATAATGCAATCTTTAATTTCTATTGCATAATCTATATGTATCTTGCGACTATAAAAATCAATTTTTTCCAAAAATTCACAATTTTCAAAAGATAAAAAGATACATTCTTTACTAATTATTGATTCGTGTCCTAATTTTACTTGAAAATTACAATAGCGAAATTGTAAAGCATAGTCAAAATAGTCAAAGTTAAAATTGCTGATTTGTAATGGGTTATCTGCTGAACCAAACACAACAAATCTATTATTTTCAAAGTTTATGTTTTTTTCTGTGATGCGTAGAACTGTTGCTATTTCAAATTTTCCCCAAATTTGCATACAAATATTATTTGTAATATTTTTAATTCTCTCCATATTTATATTGGTTTTTTGGGAACTTAAATCGTGCAGTTGTAATACCTTTTCTAACCTATTGCTAACCGCTGAATACATTTCAGTTTGTAATGTTTCTTTTTGTTTTTCATTAATTTTTAAATTATTTATATATTTCAGCATAACTTTTTCTGCAAAAACTAGTATTGCGCGTGAATCTATAAAATTTTGCATTTCATTTTCCATTTTAATTTCCTTGTATAATGTGAATTTCGTTTGAATTGAGATTATACAATTTATAGACTAAATCATCGATTTGGGATTCAAGGGTGGTGGAATCTTTGCCTTGCTTTTTGGATTCTAAAACCTTATCAACTAGATTTACGATTTTATCTGCGATTTTTTTATTTTTGGCGTTTAGTTTTGGAATCGGTAATTGCTCATACAAATATGTTTGAATCTCGGGGAATAATTCCTCTTTTTTGGTTGTGAATCTTTTAAGATAATAAAAATTTAGCAGTTTTGAATTTAGCAATGCTAGGATAAATTTAGGATTATATTTTGCGTTTGTGATTTTTATGCCATAGATATTTTTAGTAAATGCGTAGGATTCGCTTGTCATACTAGCACTCAAACGCTTATCAACACGCCTTAAATAAATCAAATCTTTTGCTTTAAAAAAGTCAAATAACCTTTGAATATCTTTTAGCTTTGAATCTATAAAAGTTTGATTCCACTCAACGCTATAAGCCTTTACTTCGCCACCAAGCAATATTTTCATTCCTTTATTAAAATCTCTCACAAAATTTTTGCCATATTCCGCACCGCGTTTTGTTTGCATTATGGATTTTAGCTGAATCTTATTTTTGCAAATCTTATCAAATAGTGCAATCAAATTTCTATCTACATTAAAGACTATTTCGCTTTTGGCATTTTGCGAAAAAATATCCTTTTCCACATTGTCAATAAAATTAAAAATTTCATTTGTTTCTTTGTAGTGCTTTATAGTATCTTGATTCGGAGTGCAGATTTGAATCTCAGCTATGACATTTTCCGTTTTTGCGCGTGTGAATGGATTTGATTCGCTTAGTGAAAGCAAATTGACTTTTTCTAAAAAATATTTGCGCATCGATTCCAAACTCTCATTGACAAGCCAAAATCTAGGCGTGATAAAATTCACATAATAATTTGGCTTTGCGATTTTAAAGCCCATTTCAAAAAACATTGTGTATAAGTCGCCATTCCATTTGTATTTTGGATATTCTTGCTTTTTCTTTACCACATACGGCGGATTGCCTATAATCAAATCAAATCCCATAAAATCGCCGTTTTTATCCAAAACTTCGGGGAATTCAAATCGCCATTCAAATGCGCCCTCATATTCCTTGCCACTTAGCGCAAAATCTAACTTTTTGCGTAGCTTTGTAATGTTTGCATAGGATTCGAGGGCGGATTCTTGCTCTTTTTCATTTAGCGACATTTCATTGTCAAAAAGTTTGTGAAATCCGCCATTTAGCCCCGCCAAAATGCTCTCATCATCAAGCAAATAAAATCCATAACGCGCGGTGTGCTTTTCGATAGCCTTTTCTAGCGCAATCTTTGTTTTGGGGTCTTTTAGCACCAAATTAAAGGATTTTTTGATATGCGCAATTTTTGCCTCTATGTCGCTTTTATGCACTTTTAAAATCGCTTGGTCGGCGTTTTTGTAGTCAAATACGAGATTTTTATACTCAGCGATTCTATGTGCGATATTTGGAATATGATTTAGCGAATCGCACAAATCAAAGCGTGATATTAGGCTATTTCCGCATTTAATATTTATGTCAATATTGGGCAAAGTTTGCATTTGGTGAATCGAATCGCTTAGATTCGCGCTGAATCCTTCGCTCGAATCCCTTAAATAATAGCTATTTTTTAGTAGCTCAATCCAAAGGCGTAGTTTGCAAATTTCCACAGAGTTTGGGTTTATATCCACGCCAAAGAGATTATTTTCGATGATAGATTTTTTAAGGTGAAATAGTGCTTTTTGAATCGACTGATTAGCGTCATTGGGCTTTGTGGGCTTTTTATACTCGAAAATCCTATCATCTGTGATATGGATATGATTTCATCGCTATCGATTTGCAATTTATATTCGCTTAGCTCATCGATAAGCCCTAATTTGTGGTAGATTCCTATCATCTCACACAGCGCAGAGACAAGAAAATGCCCACTTCCCACCGCAGGGTCGCAAATGCGAATGCTTTGCAATGCACACAAAGCCTTTTGCTTAAAGCTAAAGTCCTCATTAGTATTCATCAAAATCTGCGATTTTAGCGAATCCAAATCCACCGCATTTAAGCCTAACTCGCCAAATTTTTGCAGAACAACTTTTTCCAAGCTAATGCGACACATATAGCTTGTAATAAAGCTAGGCGTGAAAAAACTGCCCTCTTTGTAGCCATTTAGCTTTTCAAACACAAGCCCCAAAACGCTAGAGCTAATTAGCTCTTTTGCATTGCAATCTCGCCACTACTTTCATCAGAGCCAAAGTCAAATGCGTCCAAAAATTCAAATATATAAGCCAAAAGTCCCACGCTACCGCTTTTTACCTTGCCATATTTGTCTTTTATCTGCGTAGTGGCGAAATAATTTAGCCTCGCGTTATTGTCAATGGCGGAAATATCTAGCAATTCCTCGCATTCGTGCTTCTCAAAAAGCGATGAATTTAAGTGTGGTAGATAAGCAAGTGGCGAATCGCTAATCTCCCTTTCATCGTGCTTTTTAGCAAGAATCTTAAAGAAAAGATGAGACATTACTTGAAAATCTGGCACTTTGAAAAGATTTAGAAATTTTAGGTTTTTATCATCGTTGAATCGCACCAAATTCGCCTCGATTAGCTTTAAAAACAAAATGCGATTTAGCCACAAAACGATAAATTGCATTGCGGATTCAAAGTCTGTGCTTTCTTTGGGGAGATTGGCTAATATTTCGTTGTATAGCGTATTTGCGCCGTTTTGGGATTCTTTGCTTGGTTTGATTAAAATTTTGCCTTTTTCATCGACTTCGCTAAGCCCTAAAATGTAGAGCAATTCCCTATAAAATTTTTCATTTAGGATATTTGCGTCATTGGGGTTAAACTCGCCAAAGAGAAAATCTCTATGCAACGCCTTAAAAATAGGCTTTAGCGTTGCAAATGACAAATCCACATTAAAGATTCGCCCCAAATCAAAGCAAAAATAGCCCATACTAAAATCGCTAGTTTCTAAAATTTTCCTTGATTCGCTATAAAATTCCTCTGTATTGCCTTTGAAAAGCGAATTTGGCGCATTAAATCTATCATAGAGATTTTTTAACGCTGGATTTTTGTAAAATGTCCGCTCAAAATCATTTGCTTTGAATATATAAAAGCGATAAAAATCCGTAATGATAAGCGATTGAATGCTTAGATTGCCACCCTCACGCTCTCTAAAATAATACAAAATCGCCTCGCACAAGGCTTTTGCGTGTGGATTGCTTTGGCTAAACATTTCCGTGCTATTAGGCTTTTTCGCCTCGATGATAGTGGTAACCGCGCTATCTTTTTTCAGCACCAAGTCAATCTCGCTATTGCCCTTTTGCTTGTGCTTAATATCCGCACTGAATCCTAACGCCGTAAAAAACGGCTTTAGCGCGTTTGCGACAATGGAGTCTTCGTTTTGATTCGCATTTGATTGCAAATGCGCCTTGTATGCGGTGAGTGCGTCTGTAAAAACGGCGAATTCCTCCTCGCCCACTATCTTTTTAAAATAAAAGATAGAAAAAAAGTCCTTTGATTCTAGCTCGTTAAACATTTGCTATCCGTTTGATTTTGATATGCGATTTGTGGTGCGATTCGCAATCCGCAAAATTTGTGAGCGAATCGAAACAACAATCGAAGTAATGGCGGTGTGGCTTTGCACGGCGATTTGCCCCTTGCGAGGAAATAAGACTTGGTGTCTATTGACGAAGCAAGGGGCGAATCGCCGTGTGAATTGCATACCCCAGAACAAATTG
>JBNMHH010000096.1:0-7101 GCA_050872665.1 Helicobacteraceae bacterium | reverse complement strand
GCTTAGAGCAACATAATGGTGATAGTAATCCACCGCATTTTAGCCACAAGACGCAAAATTTTAACCCTACGCAATATCCTTGCTATATCACTTACACACATGAAAAAACGCACGAGTTGATTCGTGCGAATTTCGCTCGTGCGCCACTTTTTAGCGGACAGATTAAAGGCGTGGGACCCAGATATTGCCCAAGCATTGAGGATAAGGTGAATCGCTTTGCCGAAAAAAGCCGTCATCAGCTATTTTTAGAGCCTCAAACAAAAGCGCAAAACGTATATTATGTCAATGGGCTTTCTACATCGCTGCCTTTTGATGTGCAAGAACAAATGATTTGCACCATAGCAGGGCTAGAAAATGTCGAAATTACGCGCTATGGTTACGCAATCGAGTATGATTTTGTGATGCCCACAGAATTGCACCACACGCTTGAGACAAAAAAGATTAAAAATTTATATTTGGCAGGGCAGATTAACGGCACGACAGGCTATGAGGAAGCCGCCGCGCAGGGTTTGGTAGCGGGAATCAACGCTGCTTTGAGTGTGAAAAATGCGCCTGAGTTTGTGCTAAAACGCAGTGATGCCTATATCGGTGTGATGATTGATGATTTGGTTACCAAAGGGACAAATGAGCCTTATCGCGTTTTTACCTCCCGTGTGGAATATCGACTACTTTTGCGTGAGGATAATGCGGTGTTTCGTTTGGCGCATTTTGGCAAGGAATTTGGATTGCTAGACAATATCGATGAAATTATGCGCGATTCGCAAGACATAAAAAGTGCGATGAATTTTTTGGAATCTAAGATTTATACGCCAAATGCGGAGTTTTTGGCGTTTTTGGAATCTTTGGGAGAGGATAAAATCAATGATGCTACAAGTGCCGTGCAAATCGTAGGGCGCAAAAGTTTTGATGAAGCAAAATTGCAAAAATTTTTAGCCTTTGGCGAATCTAACGAGCGATTCGCGCAAATATCGCAAAGGGCGTTAAAAGCAGTGCTAATTGAATGCAAATATTATCACTACATTAAAAAGCAAAATGAGGAAATCGCAAACTTGGATTCAACGCTAAGCGTGGATATTCCGCGTGATTTTGTCTTTGATAAAATCCCCGGGCTTAGTTTGGAGGTGGTTGAAAAGCTAAATAAATTCCACCCTAAAAATTTGCGCGAGGCGTTAGCGATTAGTGGCGTAACGATGGCAAGTATTGATGTGTTGCAGTTATACATTCATTTACGAAAAAAAGGACGAAAGTAGCGCGTTTGTCTTTTTGACAATTCGCTCTTGGGTGCGCCTTTCGTGGATTTTGTAAATTTCGGGCGTTCGCAGACTCTAGTCTAGTCTCACGCCCAAAATTTACAAAAAAACCCAAAAATCCCACCACAATTTCTTCCGTTGCGATTCGTTGCACGAATCGACTACGAATCGAGCAAATCTATAATATTTCCGTCATTGCTAGGCGTTGCAAATGTCGAAGCAATCCACAAATCATAAGAATCTAAAAATGGATTGCCACGATTCGGCTATGCCAAATCTCGCAATGACGAAAATAATGTTGTGATTCCACGAATCGCAATGCTAGATTTTTAATTGCAATCCTAGCACAAGAGCGCAATTAGTCCCCAAATAATTTTACTCTTTTAATGTCCAGCTACAAGTTACATCGCTAGTCGCACCGATATAATTATTAAAATTCCACAATATGCCAAATTTCACTAACGGATACCACGAATTTATTTTTTGCTCTACGCTCCATCGCTTTTGCCCTTGCTCGTTTATGGATATATCATAATAGCTACTGCGCCTTGCTTCAAGTGTGATTTTTACTTTTGAGCCTAAATCTTTCAACGCACCGCCACCTAAATAAATATAAATATCGCCACCGCCCCAATGTTTCGGTATGTCTTTGATTTTATAGTAGATTTCCGCCTCGCCACCGATTCGTTGCAACGAAAATGTGGGCTTTATATTTTCTAAATCCGATAGTGTGCTTGATGATATGGCGTATTCATCAAGCACCGTAAATACATAACTATAAATAAAATTCAGCCCAAATGCCCAATTATCACCAATATTGCGTAAGTATCCTACACGCGCTGTTAGCGGAATAGAAGCAAGTGAATCATTTGCATACATAGTATGCGCTGTGGTTTCTATCGTGGTTTGATTGTTGTAGCTAGTGCGTTTCTCTATGATTGCAAAGTCAATAGGTGATATATTTATCGCACCACCCAAATTTAAAATCCCGACATCAACGCCTAGCACAAAGTGATTCCTCCCCTCTGCGCCAAAGCTAAAAAATTCCTTTACACTCTCCCACGAATCCAAATCGTCATCATCATCTTGCGAATAGCTTGGTGTGGAGCTATAACTTGGCGTAAATGAGTAAGTATAGGATTTTGATTGTGGCACTTCGCTTTTGGGTAATTTCTTTGAGATTCGTTCAGTCCCTACCCAGCGCACCGCACCTAACTTTAAATCCGTAAAGTGAAGTGCAAAGACATACTCTACTATTTCATCGTCGCCTATCGTTTTGTTTGTTTTCGTAATTTTACCCGTAAGCGCGTAGTGTGGGGAAATAAGATTGCCTTGCTCGATTGTGGTGTATTGATTATATTCGGCGTCATTGCGAAATTTACGCGAATCGCGAATGATTTTTTCTATATTTGCATTGCTACCAGCATTTACGATGACGAATTTTCCGCTATTGCTTAAATGTTTCATTATTTCAGTAACGACTATTTCCATATCAATGCTTTGGCTTGTCTCATCATCGATTGCGCCGATGACTAGGATTTTTGGCTCATTTTGATTTTTGATAATGCGCTGACTTAGGAGCGAATCCATTAGCTTTTCAATCATATTATCAATATCGTGGTTATCTAGCCAAAAGCTCGTGTAATCGCTCGAATCCACATATTGCGGTTGATTGCTACTACACGCCACAAAGAAAAGCGAAAAAGTAATAAATACGATTCGTGCTAAATAATGCCATATTGCGCGACTACGCGCTAATGCCTTGCGGGGGGGGGAAATGAATTATTTTTAAACATTGTGTTTATTCCTATCGTTTTGAAAAAAAATAAAAGTGCAATTATAGCGTAAAAATTATATTTTGTTAGATTTTTAGCGCATTTTGCAAGGAAAATAATAGATTCGCCTAAAGTGAGCGATTCGCACTTGATTTATGATTCGCCAAAATGGATACTTTGCTACGCTTAAGTATGACAGCGTGGGGGGGGCGTGGATTCGCACTTCGTGCGGATTTTATTTTTTTATTTTGGATTGCCACGACCTGCTAAAGGCAAGTCTCGCAATGACAAGCATTACAGATTCGTGCTTGATTTGCAACTGATTTGCAACGCGAATCACAATCGAAGTATTTGCGGTGTGGCTTTTGTATTTGCAGAAAATTTTGTGATAAAACTAGACTTGAAGTCTGCTCTTTCCCAAAATTTTTCACAAGTGCGAAATTGCATACCCAAAACAAGCGAAGCGAAGTTTCTTTAGTAAAGGCAAATTGAAAACTACTTAATCTTTTGTGCTATGATTAGTGAGCATACATTGCCAAAGTATCGCTTACTAATTTTCATTTCAAAGCCAAGTGTACAAAGTTTAGAGGCGATTTGCTCTAGGCTTAAAAAATCATCTACCGAATCTGGCAAATATTTATATGCCTTATAATTGCGTGAGATAAAGCCCCCAATATAGGGCAAAATCCGCTTTGTGTAAAACCGCGCGATTTTATCAAAAATATTTTCATTGTCCTTTTTGCTAAATTCCAAAATCACCAAAATGCCGTTTGTCCGCAACACGCGATGAAATTCGCTCAACGCCAAATCCACCTCCACGACATTGCGCAAACCATAAGCGATAGAGAGAATATCCACGCTGTCGCTATCTACGCGCAAATCCTTTGCCTCGCCGTTTTGCAAGATTACGCTTGGTGGTAGCTTTTGACGCGCAATTTTAAGCATTTCGGTTGATGGGTCAATGCCAATAATTTTTGTAACCTCCCGCGAAGATTGCACGAGAGACGAATTGCCACCCGCGCTTTTTAGCCATTGTGCTATCATATCGCCCGTTCCACAGGCTATATCTAAAATATCTAGCGATTTTTTATCGCATAATTTTATTGCCTTTTCACACGCCTCTTTGCGCCACCGCGTGTCGATTCCAAAGCTCAAAATGCGATTTGCCAAGTCATAATTATGCGCGATTTCATCAAACATTGCCACAATTTCGCGCTGTTTATTTTGCGCCCCCGTTGCGTTTTTCACGCTAGATTCTGCATTATTTTTCGCACTCATAATGAATCTAAAAAATCCTGCATAATTTCTATTTGCTCTTTTACGCGCGATTCGGCACTGCCACCATAGGAATCGCGGCTATTTAGCGAGGTTTGCAAGTCTAACACCGCCTTTGCGCCCTCTAAATTCGTATCTTGCGCTTTGAGCAAATCCTCATCTAACTCGCTAATATCCACACCGCGCGATTCAGCCTCTGCCACGACTTTTCCCACGATATGATGAGCATCCCTAAAACTCACGCCTTTTTTCTGCACCAAAAAGTCCGCCAAATCAGTCGCACTCAAATGCCCCACCCTAGCCTTTTCCATCATCGAATCAGCATTTATTTTTATCTCTTTTAGCATTGCGTTAAGCACACGCAAACAAATCGTGGCATTTTTCACGCTATCAAAAAGTGCCTCTTTGTCCTCTTGCATATCTTTATTATATGCGAGTGGCAGGGCTTTCATCGTGGTTAAAAGTGCGATTAGATTCCCATAAATCCTACCGCTTTTACCGCGAATCAACTCAGGCACATCGGGGTTTTTCTTATTTGGCATTATGGAACTCCCCGTAGCAAAGGAATCGCTAATCGTTACAAAGCGAAACTCGCTACTGCTCCACAAAATCAGCTCTTCGCTAAAGCGCGAAGTATGCGTCATAATCATTGCAATGGCATAGAGCAAATCAAGCGCGAAATCCCTCTCACTCACCGAATCCATCGCATTAAAACTAGGCGCAGAAAATCCTAACTCTTTAGCACAAAAAACTCTGTCGATTTTATATGGACTTCCAGCCAAAGCCGCGCTCCCAAGCGGACAAAAATCATTGCGCTCATAGTCGCTTTTTAGGCGCAAAATATCCCTCCGAAACGCAAAGCAATACGCCAAAATATGAAAGGCGAAACTAACAGGCTGTGCGTGTTGCAAATGCGTCATACCGGGCATTATGGTTTGCGTGTGATTTTTAGCGATATTTAAAAGCGCGGTGATTAGCTCTTTTAAGAGCCCTTGAATTGCCAAATTTTTCTCTTGGACATAAAGGCGCGTGTCAAGGGCGACTTGGTCATTACGCGAACGCGCAGTGTGGAGCTTTTTACCCACATCGCCGATTAACTGCACAAGTCGCCGCTCGATTGCCATATGAATGTCCTCATCGCTAATCTTAAAGCTAAACTCGCCGTTTTCAATCTCACTTTGAATCTTATCTAGCCCACCTAAGATAAAATTTTTCTCGCTATCGCTTAAAATGCCTATTTTATTTAGCATTTTGGCGTGAATCTTGCTACCAAAAATATCTTGCTTATACAACTCTTTGTCAAAGTGAATCGAAGCGTTAAATTCCTCCAAAATTTTTGCGCTATCCTGCGCGAATCGCCCTCCCCACAGCTTTGCCACGAATCGCCCTTAAAACTTTAGCATTGCGCTAAATGCGATGACAAAAATGCAAATGGTGGGAAATTCATTATAAAAGCGAAAGAATTTGCCACTTTTGGCATAAATATCATTTTTTAGATTTTTCAAATGTCGCCCACAATCAATATGATAGATGATTAGCAAAAACGCAAAAAGTAGCTTTAGATGAAACCACCCGCCGCTTTTAAACAAATCCACATTCATCGCAATCATCGCAATCCCCGTTAGAATCGTAACCACAATCGCGGGTGTGCCGATGAAATAATATAGCTTATCCTCTTGAATCTTAATCACACGCACAAAATCCGCGTTGTCCTTATTTTCCGTATGATAGACAAAAAGTCGTGGCAAATAAAAAAGCATCGCCATCCACGAAGTAAAAGCCACGATATGAAGGGCTTTAACGCTAAGATATAAATAATCCATCTCTCCCACCTTATGTTTTGATAAAGCGCAATTATAACAAAAAATTATATTTTTGCGTAGATTCACAAGTGATTTGGATTTTTTAAATCCATAATTTATTTGTTTTTAATGCAAGTCATCTACACCTCAATATCCAAGATTCCATCTTCGCCGTAAATATTTAGGTGTTCCTTTTTTTGCGTCTTTGGTGGTGTTTCATTTTCGTTTGAATTGCCCTCGTATTCTTGCTTATTAGAGTTTTCCGCGTCTTTATCAATCGCCTTGCTTTCCTCTGTGGCGCGGACTTCTGCATTTTCTTGCATTTTTTCGCTAAATTCTTTCATATTGATTGCCGTTTGGGCGTTTGCGGCGTTTAGATTCGCTGCTTGCATTTGCGAGTTTAGTAGCGTATTTTGGTTAATATAGGCGATATTGCCCACTTGTGTGATAGCCATTTTTTCCTCCGTGAATTTCAAAAATGGTGTTTGGCAAATCCCGTGAATTCCGCGTCTATGCCCTTATCGCAATGCTTCCATAGTTGCTATACACGACATTTGCGCCCTCTTTTATTTTCACAAATTTGCGCTTTGTATAATCGACTAAAAAATCCCCACCCTTTAGCTTTGCGAATCCCACCAAAATCTCCCCTGCCTTGCGCAAAATATCATCTTTGATAGTAGCATTTTTGTGGCTGTGAATGATTAGATGAGAGCTTGGAATGTCGCGGATATGCATCCACAAATCTTCGCTCCTCGCATCGTGCAAAAGCGCGATATTTTCACTAGCATTTTTGCCGATAGATATTTTAATGCTTTCAATGAAAAAGCTCTCATATTTGGGGGATTTTTTGGGATTTTTTGTAGCATTTTTGGGCGAAAATTTATCATTTTTTTGCATAATGATTTTTATATCATTGGCGTTTTTTGCGTTATTTATAAAGTTTATTTTGGATTCCAAAAATGCGATATTTTCGGCGATATTTTGCACTTGGAGGGTGAT
>JBNMHH010000095.1:0-7101 GCA_050872665.1 Helicobacteraceae bacterium | reverse complement strand
GCGCGGTTGTGAGTGGCTACACACAGCTAAAAATCGATAAATCTATCATCGAAAACAAGCAAGTTTTGGCAAGTATCGGACAACCGCTACTTATGGAAACCTATCGCAATGCGCTTAAGCCATATAACATTATCCCCGCGCAGTTGCTACTTATGGGTTCGCTATTTGATTCAATTAAGCGTAGTAGCTACGCTAAGCGCACCATTGAGACACTTTTGGCAAATAAGATTTTGCCTATCATTAACGAAAATGATGTCCTCACGCAAGGCGAATCGATTTTCATTGATAATTTCGGCGATAATGACAATTTGGGTGCGAGTGTAACGCACTGCGCTGATGCGGATATGCTAGTGATTTTAAGCGATATTTATGGCTATTTTGACAGCAATCCTGCGGTGGATAAAAATGCGAGGCTTATTAAAAATGTCCGTGCGATTCGCCCTGAATCTTTAAGTGCCGAAAAAAGCGGTGGGAGCGCGTTTAGCACGGGCGGAATCGTTACCAAGCTAAATGCGGCGGACTTTTTGCTAAAAAATGGGCGCAAAATGTTCCTATGCTCTGGCTTTGACTTAAAGCCTACGATTGATTTTTTGATGAATGATAAGCACGACACTGGGACGCTTTTTGATAGTGAATGCGGAGAAGTGATTTGAGTGATTTACAAGCCCAAAATCCCGCAAATCCGCTAAAAATCGCATTTTTTGGCACTCCGCTTTTTGCTAAAAATATTTTAGAATCGCTTGTAAAAAATCCCGCTTTTAAGATTGTCGCGCTAATCACGCAAGAAGATAAGCCCTTTGGACGCAAAAAAGAGCTAAAAGCCCCCGAGACAAAGGCATTTTTACACGCACACAATCCGCAAATCCCCATTTTTCAGCCACAAAAACTTAGTGAGATTTTGGGCGATTTGCACGCGCTTAAGCCCGATATTGTGCTTGTGGTGGCTTATGGGCGGATTTTGCCAAAGGCAATCATCGATGAATTTTATTGCATTAACATTCACGGCTCGATTTTGCCTAAATATCGGGGCGCAAGTCCCATTAACGCGATGATTTTGAATGATGAGAAATTTTTGGGCGTTAGTGCTATCAAAATGAGCGAGGGGCTTGATAGTGGCGACATTTTGGGCTTTAGCTTTGTGAAAAATCACAGCGAAAATATGAGCGAATCTATCGCGTTGCTAAGCCAAATGGGTGCGAATCTTAGCGCGAAAATTTTAATGCGCCTTAATGCGATTGCGCCATTAACGCAGATTGGCGCGGATTCATCGCATTGCCACAAACTCACAAAGATTGATGGAATCGTGCGTTTTGCAAACGCCAAAGAGATTTTTCTAAAATCACTTGCCTACGAAATCTACCCGCAAATCGCCACCGAGCGCGGACTAAAACTCTTTGGCGTGAAAATAAATGAGGCGGATTCGCGCCACAATGTAGGGGAGATTTTAGAGATTCGCAAAAATTGCATTGTGGTGGGCTGTGAGAAAGGTAGCATAATCATCGAATCGCTCCAAGCAGTGGGCAAAAATAAAGTTAGCGCGGTGGATTATCTAAATGGTGCGAGACTTAAAGTGGGCGATATTTTGCAATGAAAATCACATTTTTTGATTCACTGCCTTCAACGCAAGAATACTTAGTAGCGCAGATTCGGCGTGGCGCGGTGGATTATGAGTGTTGCATTGTGGCAGAGACGCAGAGCAAGGGCATAGGAAGTCGTGGCAATGCTTGGGAGGGCGTGGAGAGCGGACTTTACTTTTCCTTTGCGTTGCGCGTGGATTCACTGCCAAAAGACTTGCAAACGCAGTCAATGGCGATTTTTTTTGCATTTAATTTTATGCAGATTTTGCGTGATTTAGGCTCACAGATTTGGCTAAAATACCCCAATGACTTATGTTTGGGTGGTGAAAAAATCGGTGGCGTAATGCGTGGCGTTGTGGGCGATTTTGCCGTGTGTGGAATCGGGCTAAATTTGCTAAGCGACAAATTCGCACATTTAGAGCCACAAATAGGCGAATCTTTGGGCGTAAATCACAAATCATTTGGGTGCGAATCTATCACCGCGCTATTGCAAGGCTATTTTGCAAAAATCGCGCATTGTAGCTGGGGCGCAGTTTTTAGCGCATACAGCGCGGAGTTTTACAAAAACTATGACTTTTCATTCCACGCAAATGGCGCAATCATCTCACTAAAAAACGCCGAATTGCAAAATGACGGCGCAATCAAAGTAGGGGATAAAATCATATATTGCACAAGATAAAGGGCTTTGTTTAGCGCACATTAAAACAAACTCGCCTCTAGCTCTTTAATCCTAAAACTTTTCCTATGCACCGCGCTAAATCCGTGTGTGCGAATCGCTTTAATATGCTCCTTTGTCCCATAGCCTTTATGCT
This sequence comes from Helicobacteraceae bacterium, assembly GCA_050872665.1. Lineage (GTDB taxonomy): Bacteria > Campylobacterota > Campylobacteria > Campylobacterales > Helicobacteraceae > NHYM01. The sequence continues at coordinate 4,712 of JBNMHH010000095.1, read as the reverse complement.
TATCAAAGCCCCACTGCGGGTAGATTTGGTGCAATTCATCGCTTTCTTTGTCTTTCAAACTTTTTGCGATGATACTAGCAAGTGAGATTTGCAAAATCTTGCTATCGCCCTTTATCACGCACTCAATATCGCCCACGCCAAAGGCGGTGTTGCCATCAAAGATATATTTTTGTGCGACTAGATTCGCCTTTATTTGCGTGAGCGCGGTTGATATGCAACTACTAATGCCATTTTCATCGATTTGATTCGCGCTAAATTTTGCCACAAAGTGCGGGATTTCACGCGATAATGCGAATCTATAAATCTCATCTCGCTTTTTGCGTGATAATTTTTTGCTATCATTTAGCCCCGCAATTTCGCGCAAAATCGCCTCACTACACGCCACGCCACATACAAACAAACTCCCCGCAATGCACCCGCGCCCCGCTTCATCAATCCCGCATATTAAATCCATTAGCTTGAATCCTTAAAATTTTTTGCACTTTAAAATCTCAAAAATCAAATTCTTATGTTATAATTCCACTCTTTAATTTTCAAATTGCGGAGTATAGCGCAGCCTGATTAGCGCGCACCCTTGGGGTGGGTGAGGTCGTGGGTTTGAATCCCGCTACTCCGACCATAATCCAAACACTAGGCAAATCACTATGAAAAATAAACTTTTAAAAATTATGCGATTCGTTAAACAACAATTAAGTAGCATAAAAAGTGCCATTTATAAAATGTATTTTTATCCATATATACGAAAATATCTTATATTACAAGCTAATCAATCTCATATCAACGATATTTTTTCTAAAAATGTGCTTTTTTCAGAGCGAAGCGTTGGTAATGACAAAGTGGCGATTCGTCATTTATTTAAGGGCAAATTTCACTTTTTAGGCGATGACAAACATAGCAAAAATGTTGATATTGCACTCATTTGGGGCTTAAACACAAATCACTGCAATATTAAAACCATAGTTTTTGCAATGAGAAATCACAAAAATCTACTAATCGCAGAGGACGGATTCCTTCGCTCGATTCATACTTGGAGTGGCAAAGTGTATGGGGGGGGGCATATCCCCACAAAATTCAAACAATCCATATCCTTTACTTTTGGGAATCTGCCACATTTTTATGCTTCATCGCCAAATGCTTTAGAATCTATGCTAAATGATAAGAATCTATCTCTTAATGCAGAGCAAATCAAACGCTCTAAAGATTTGATAAACAAAATTATTACAAATAAAATCAGTAAATATAATCATCAACCTATATATAAACCCGAAATAGGCAAACGAAAAACTAAAATTTTAGTGATAGACCAAAGCTACGGCGATATGTCGATAAGTTACGGTTGGGCTAATGAAAATACTTTTAAGATTATGCTTGAATGCGCAATAAAAGAAAATCCAAACGCGGATATTATAATCAAAACGCATCCTGACGCTTTGGTAAAAAATTCCGCGAGAGCTAAATGTTATTATTCAAGCGAAGATATTAAAGAAAATGTTTATTTAATGGCGGAGGAGATTAATCCAATATCTTTGCTTGAAATAGTCGATAAAGTTTATGTTTGCACTTCGCAGTTGGGCTTCGAGGCGTTAATGCTGGGAAAGGAAGTCCATACTTTTGGAATGCCTTTTTATGCGGGATACGGACTAACGATAGATTATCAAAAATGCGAGCGGCGAACGAATAAGCGAACTTTGGAAGAAATATTTTATATAACTTATATCAATTACAGCTATTATGTGAATCCCGAGAAAGAAGAGCGTTGCGAGATAGAGGAGGCGATAGATTATTTGATAAAATTAAGAAGAGAATATTTTTTGGAATTTAATATTAGATGCGATGATAAAAATATAGTCAATTTATCCAAAAGAGATTTTTCATTAAATAGCGGAGAGCGACAAACTGCGCAGACATTGGCGGGAATTAGGAAAGACCATTTGTTGAGATATGAACTTGCTGCAAACTTTTTGGAAAATCAATTTGGCGAAATTAAAACTATAGGAGCAGATATATTTTGCGGAAACGGTTATGGTTCGTATTTGGTTGCAAGCAAATTAAAAATGACGGAAATCCTCTCAATAGACGCGTCAAAGGAAGCGATAGAACTTGCAAATAATCATTATAGATTAGGCGATAGAATCAATTTTGTCAATAAATTTTTTCCTTTTGCCCCCCCCCTTATGGAAAATCACTATGATTATATTATGTCATTTGAAAGCATCGAGCATATACAAAATGATGAGGAATTTTTGGCGATGATAGTCTCTGCGATAAAAAATAACGGATATTTGTTTTTATCCACACCAAATGAGGAAGTAATGTCCTTAAAAAAGAATAGCAATAAATTTCACTTTAGACACTATACAAATGCTATGACAGACGATATTTTTAAAAAATATCATTTAGAAGTAGTGGAGCAATATGGCGAGGATACCTATACTATGAATCGCAATGGTGTAATCACAGGCACTTTAAGCGAGGATAAAATGAAATTGACAAAAGACTATAATGGGCAATTTATGATTTATATCTTAAAGGTTGTTAAAAAATGAGTGCTTTAAAAAATCTTTATAAACCAAAATCTTTAATCATAGATTTGACGACAAATTGTAATCAAAAGTGCTTTTTCTGTTGGCGAAGTAACAAATTGGACTATCTCAAAGAAGTCCTAAAAGATAAAAATAATAGCACTATGGATTTTGAAACCTACAAAGCTATAATTGATGATGCCTGTGGCATTGATAGTGTGCGTTGGCTTTCTCTCTGCGGACCTATGGGAGAGCCATTGTTGGCTAAAGATTTTTTGCGATTCCCAAAATATGCTATGGGCAAAAATCATTTTCGCACTATTTTGATAAATACAAATGGATTCGCACTAGATAAATACGAGCCTTATGAGATTTTATCGGCTTTTAGTGATATTCAAATATCAGTAGATTCAATCAATCCAAGCACTTATGAAAAGATTCATGGATTTGGAAAGCAACTACCAAAAATTTTGGAAAATATAAAATCTCTTTTAGATTGCAAGGCAAAGCACCCAGAATTAAAGACAAAAATAAGAGTTAGATTCACAGAAAACAACTACAATCAAAACGAATGGGACGAGTTTGAAAAATATTTTAATGCGCTAAATTGCGAGATTTTGCACGTAAGGATTCACTCTTTTAATGGAATCAACCCCGAGCGCAATAACGAAATCGGTGCATATCTTTGCAATCAGCCGTATTCTGTGATAAATTTTAATTACAAAGGCGAGATGACGACTTGTTGCACGAATTTTGCACTTAGCCCTACTTTTGGACACATAAAAGATTCGTCAATTATGAATCTATTTCATTCTAAGAAGTTTAATAATTGGCGGATTCATCGAATGGGGGGGGGCGAAATATGCGCAAATTGCGGTGGATTAGGCTCTATAACGCAAAGAGCTGACAATGCCCTATACAAGCGCGAATATATTAAATATATTTTGCTAAAAAATGCTCCAAGTTTTATCAAAAATATCATTGGCGCGAAAATGTAAGAAAATATTGTTGGATTAGGCAAAATCTGCGCGATTCTTCGGCGCACAATGACGAGATAGAGGGGGATTCTTTGTTTGGCAAAAGCAAAATGAAGCAAAAAACTTTTGCAAAGATTCACACTTCGTGCGGATTTTAATTTGTTTGGATTGCCACGAATTGCTTCGCAATTCTCACAATGACGAAAAATTTTAATTTACATTTGATTTATAGTCGATTCGCGTTAGCGTAATCGTAATCGAAGTAATGGCGGTAGTGCTTTGTGCCGTTTTTACGCGAAACAAGCGAGATAGAACTTGGGGTTCATCGAGCGCAGTTTTGTGTGAAAACGGCGCAAATGATTACCCCAGAACAAATTATCACATTTTTTTCGCACTTGCTGCGTATTTTTCCCCTAACTCATACGCCTTCTTATTCACTTCAGCCACCTTTGCGGGGACTTTGCTTAGCATTGTTTCATAGACAATATCGCGATTCACACATTTTGTAAGTGCTACCGTGATAGCTAACGCCACGACAGATTGCGTAACTTGATTGCCCACTTCGTCCTTTGCAATGCTAATAATGGGGATAGAATAGATTTGATATTTTTTCAAATCCTCATCGCTTGGATGCACGAGATTGGATTCCACCACGACTATGGCGTTTGGCCTTAAATCGACTTTGAATTGATTATAGCTAATCTGCGCGGTGGAGAGCATAAAGTCGATTTGTTGCGCGTAAGGGTAGAGAATCTCATCATTATCTAGCAAAATATCCACCTTTGTAGGACCGCCACGCACTTGGCTTGTGTAAGTCGCAGCTTTCACGCCAAAGCCTTTGTCTTTGATTTTTGCCTCTGCCAAAATCTCTCCTGCCAAAAGGACGCCCTGTCCGCCCACACCTGTGAATCGAAGCTGTGTCATTTCGCACCTCCCGCTTTTGCTTTTGCCTTTGCAACGACTTTGCCAAAATACGCCTCGCAGTATTCCTCTTTGCTATTGTCCTCTTTTAAAATGCCTGTGATAAATTTGTCCTCGCGCTCATTTTCTGGCAACTCATCGTATTTTGCCTTGCTAATTAGGCGCGAATCTATCCAATTTAGCATATCAATCGCTTCGCCCATTTTGTTTTTGCGCCCCAAATTCACGTGGCAGTTGCTATGAATGTCAAAAAAACTAAAACCTTTATGCTTAAATCCAGCCACAAGCAACT
>JBNMHH010000094.1:0-7288 GCA_050872665.1 Helicobacteraceae bacterium | reverse complement strand
GGATACGCCCACGCCGATGAGATTTTGCAAGACAAGTAATCCGCACACACAAATCAAAAAAATCCCAAGCAATTTTCCGCCTTTTTTTAGCGATGCAAAATCCGCGCTAAGCCCCACAGAAGTGAAAAATGCAAGCATTAGCGGGTCTTTTAATGAGCCGTCAAATTTAAACTCAACTTGCACAAATTGATAATGGCAAAAAATCGCCACCGCCGCAAACAGTCCGCCCACCACAGGCTCAGGGATATTGTAATCACGCAAAAATTTAAATTTGCTAATGATGAATCTCCCCAAAATCAGCACCGCCACCATACACACGAGCGTAAAATAAAAGTCAAACTCAAAAAACCGCATTGCAATCCTTTGTGCGAAAAATAAATTTATATTGTGCCATTGTTTGGGATTTGTGTCAATTTATGGGCGTGGATTTGTGATATTTTGTGGCGGAGGTGTGGATTTTTGTGAATGGCTTTTGTAAATGGCTTTTGCGAATCACACGAATCACACAAAGCGCGAATCTAAAAGCACTCACGCGAAAAAATTTATTGACATTGCTTATTATGATTCGCTAGAATCGCGCCCCAAATTTAAGTCGTGGAGGATTTATGCAAATAAATAGCATTACTAAAATGCGCATAAAACGGCGCAGATTCGCCAAAAAGCTAAAGCAAAATAATGTGAATCTCACAAATTTTGCGTGGGGATTAGTCGTGCTTGGGGGAATTGTGGAGTGTTTTTGGGTGAGTGGGCTAAAACACGCCGATTCGCCCCTACTATATGCGCTAACCGCGCTTGGCATTGCGTTTTCATTTAGCGCGATGATTGTGGCGTGTAAGGTGTTAGAAGTTAGTATCGCTTATAGCGTGTTTGTCGGCATTGGCACGGCTGGTGTGGTGGCTAGTGAGATTTTAATCTTTGGAGGCATTTTCCGCGCTGAAAGTCGCGCTAATTGCGGTGCTTTTGTGCGCTGTCATCGCGCTAAAATTTATCTCGCAAAAGGCAGACGGAGCGTTGCACGATGAGGCTTTGGTGGAGAGTTTGGCAAGTGATTTGCAAATCGATACTGCGCTTGATAAAGTGCTTGATTCCAAAGGTGGTGCGCGATGAGCTGGGTATTTTTGCTGTGTGCGGGGCTAATGGAAATCTTTGGCGTAATTGCAATGAAAAACTACGCAACAAGTGGCAAAAATCGCTATATTTTGCTAATTGCGGGGCTTTTTGTGCTAAGCCTATCGCTACTTTCGCTCTCAATGCGCGGAATCTCTATGGGCGTGGCTTACGCGATATGGACAGGAATCGGAGCTGGTGGAGGCGTGGTTGTAGGGATTTGGCTATTTAATGAAAGCAAAAGTGTCGCCAAAATCGCACTAATTGCCGTAATCATCGCGTGTAGTGTGGGGCTAAAATATTTATAAATCACTTTAAATCGCTAGGATTCGCCCAAAATTTCACGCGAATCTAAAGGCGAATCAAGCAAAATTGTTATATACTCGCATTTGCGTTTTAAAGCGCAAATTTATCTTAAAGGATTACAATATGCGGAAATTTTTACTTTATGTAGTCGCCATTTTGGCGTTAGGAGTGAGTATGGCGGAGGCAAAGCCAAAGGTGGCGATTTTAGCCACAGGTGGCACGATAGCAGGAAGTGCGGATAGCGAACTAGCCACCACAGGCTATACGGCGGGAGTTTTGGGCGTTGATGTGCTGATAAAAGCCGTGCCTGAGCTAAAAAATTTGGCTGACATTACGGGCGAACAAATCGCCAATGTCGATAGCTCAAATATGACGGACGAAATTTGGCTCAAACTCGCCAAGCGTTGCAACGAGCTTTTAAGTAAAGTCGATGGCATAGTCATCACTCACGGCACGGACACTATGGAGGAAACGGCATTCTTTTTAAATTTGGTGCTAAAAAGCGATAAGCCCGTAGTGCTAGTGGGAGCTATGCGCCCTGCGACTGCGATGAGTGCTGATGGTCCTAAAAATCTCTACAACGCCGTGGCATTAGCAGCAAATCCTAACGCCAAAGGCAAAGGCGTAATGGTGGCGATGAATGATAAGATTTTGGGCGCAAGAGGCGTGCAAAAAACGCACACGCTCAATGTCAATGCCTTTGACTTTGGGAATTTGGGCTACATAGTCGATGGCAAAGTGTTTTTTGAAAATGCCAATCTCAAAGCACACACCAAAAAAGCGGAATTTGATGTCTCAAAACTCAAAAGCCTACCCAAAGTCGATATACTCTACACCTACGCAAATGACGGCTCAGGCGTGGCGGCAAAGGCTCTTTTTGAAAACGGCACAAAAGGCATAGTAGTCGCAGGTAGCGGGGCTGGAAGCATTCACACCGCGCAAAAAGAAGTGCTAAAAGATTTACTCAAACAAGGGCTAAAAGTGGCGGTGAGTTCGCGCGTGAAATCTGGCTTTGTCTCAGTGAGCGATGAGGACAAGGCACTTGGCTTTATTTCGGCGGAGGATTTGAATCCGCAAAAAGCAAGGGTGCTTTTAATGTTAGCCCTCACAAAGACAAATGATAGCAAAAAAATCGCAGAGTATTTTTTGAAATACTAGGGCTTGAATTTATGATAAATCCTCACGGATTTTGTTTGTGGGGATTTGTTTTAAGTTTGTAATGCACTTCCTCTGCCACTACCATTGTGTTGTTATAAAATTATTACTCTTTTTCCGTAGCTTGTATATAAAACAGCACTTGGTTTGGATTGAGTGCTAACATAATGTTTATAGCGATTTTTGCAAATTTTTGCACTTCTTGCAAAGAGATTTTGTGTTGTGCATACAAATCTACAATGCTACCGTGACTATCAATATGTAATCCCTTTTTTATCACATCAATCTTATTTGCTAAGTCATCTTTATCTTTGATATGGCATTCTTCATCAAAGCGATTGCTTACAAACTGATGAGCCACATTGCTCGTTGCGATGTAATCAGCAATTTCCTTAATCGTCTTATCACTCAATGCTCCAAGGTTGAAATTTTTCAAATTTACTCACAATGTGATTTTTTGCCTCATTTAGCGAATTTATCTCTTTTTCTATCGCTTCGATTTGTTTATCAGTATTTTGAGTAAAATTTTCAAGTTTTTCATTAAAGTAGCTAGTATATTGCTCTAAAATTGTATTGTTGATTTTCTGCATACAAAAAGGACAGATACTAAGGTGGTTTGTATCAATAAGTTTTTTACCTCTTTCTATAAAATCTCTCCCCATTTTTATGATATGATTTTTTATATCCTCGCTCACTGCTCCAGCTTCTTTTTCAATGTCAAAGCTAAAAATTTCATCTAAAGTATAGTTATCTATATTTATCGAAAATGGTATTTCTTGCAATTCATCAAAATCCTTTAAAGCCTCTTTTATCGAATCAAAATTAGCCTGAATCTCTTGTCTTTTTGCTTCATCATAGCTAAAATGAGTTTGTTCATATCTCACAAAAAAGTTATTTTCAGCCTTTATGGCTATATCTTCTAATTTTATTGCTATATCATTAGAGGTTATCCGTTTTCTAATCTTTTCTATTTCGTTTTCTTTTGACTTTATATTATCCTCTACTTCTCTAAGCTCTCCATTCTCTCCGCTAATTTCATTTTTTCTTTTGATTTTATCCTCATTTTCTGCCCTTAATCTCTGTATTTCTTTGTTCTCCTTGCCTACTGCTGATTCAAGTAAGATATTTTCCCTACCAATCTTTTTAATCTCAAATTTCGTATCAAGTGGCACATTTTCTTTTAAAAAATCAGCATTGTATATTTCTATACTAAAATTTATATTTGGCTTATTGTCTTTATTTATCGTTAGTGAGCCATTATTGAGTGAAATTTGTGGCTCATGTGTTTGCCCTATACTTTTATATTGGCTTATGTGTGTATAATTCTCATCAGCTAAAAGCCAAAAAGCTCGAGATAAAGAAGTCTTACCCACACCATTTTCCGCAAAAATGACATTATAGCCCTTAAATTCATCATTTTGCTCTACACTTTCTATGCCACAAAAAGCCTTTATATCATCAAATTTACGAATATACACAGACATTTTCTTACTCAAACCCCATTTCACTTATCTCCTCTATCATATCCACGCTTTTTAGGCACAGCACGATGAGGCGGCATAGTAGCTCATAGATATATTTACCGCCTCTAAAATCATTTGGATTATTGCTTATAAGACTTGCTTTGTCTTGTTTGATTTGATACCTATCGATAAAAATATCTATCGCACTTCGCCCATTGATTTTATAGCTATAAGCCTTAGGCGGGATATTTTTTAAGCTTATGTTGGCATTGTAGTGCAGTGTCGCTCCGTCTTTGCTTTTTATGATTTGCTTTACTTTATACATTTCATCATCATTCATATCAGCTAAGGCTTGAAACTCCACTTCTTTATACAGCTCACCATTTTCGTAGTTTAGGTGCAAATATGCTAGCTTGCGTCCTAAATCTGCTAATGCTTTAAAATCCTTGCTTATGCTTATTCTTGGGGCTTCCTTGCATAGCTCAAATTTATACTTTTCTACAAAGCCTTTGTGATGAAAAAGCGCGTAGATATAGCAAAATATCTCCTCTTTTTCTACACCCACTCCCAAAATCTTTTCACACTCGCTTAACGCAAAGTCGCTTATAGCGCACTCTCTTTGCCCATTTGATTGATAAAAGTATAAAGGAAAAGCCGAAGTATCGCCTATAAAGTGTAAATCTGTTATGCCATCGCAAATAAAAGCTCCAAATATACCCTTTGTGGTGGTTATCAATATATTTTCACTTTCTTTTTTGGGAAAAATCTTTGGAAATTGCGATTGTCTTTCATTCCACGCATTATCAAAATATAAATATTGCTTTGAAAATGGGCTAGTAGATGCAATTCGCACCTTATTTTCATCAAAATCTGCAAGTTTTTCATTTCGTATAAAATGATTTTTAAGATTCGCACTCCAAGCGATTTTTGTTGTATCTATGCTTATATCTTTATCGCTTAGTTCTTTGTAATAATCGCTTTTTTTAAGATTTTTATCCTCGCATTTTTTGATAAATTCATCTTTTTGAAATCTTGCCAAATCCTCATTATACGCGTCTATACACCTTTGCATAGAATCCTTTAAAGTCTTTTTAGAAAAATTATACGCCCAAAATTCTCTATTTGTAGCTACTCCCGTAGCATTTATCATAAAAACGCCTTGCTCTTTTTTCTCAGATTTTAAAGGCAATAATTTATCAAAATCATCACCCCTTTGATTTATCCAATCCCCCTTTTGATTTGGCACTATACGCACAAATGGCACGCTCTCTAATGTTTTAAAATTTTCTAACTTTTCTAACTTTGCCTCACGGCTAAGATAGTCGCCTATGTCATAGTAGTGGATTTGACACTCTTTTTTCGCATTTACATCTTTGACAAAAAAGACTATGGCTACACCAACTTTTTTATCAAAGATATTTCCACCTTCTCCATATTTTTTACCCTGCATTTGTGCATTTAAATCTCCTCGTAAATTTAACACATAGATTTCACTAAATTCTCTCACCACACATTTGCGAAAGCCATCAGCCGAACTTGAATCAATAAATCCACCATTTACCACAAGCCGATAATGCCCTGCTTATCAAGCCTATCGCTAGACATTCGTATCGCTTGGATAAGTGTATCGCGTGTGTTTTTGGCAAGGTTTGCGGTTGATTCTTTGCCATAAGTTTCTTTGACTCGTTGCTCTAACTTTGGGTGTGAGATATTGGCATTGTTGTCATTTGCACTAGTTGCACCACCTGAATAAGGTGGATTGCCGATGATAACTTTGATATTTTCATTAGCGATTAAGTCTTTTATGTGTTTGTTTGCTTCCAAATCTCTAAATTCTAGCGCAAAAAGTGTGTTATCTTTTTCTACGCGCTCTAAATAATCAAGGCTATCGCACAAAGCGATATTGCTAAATTTAGCTAAGGTTGGCACTCTACTTTGCCCCATTTGTGTGATATTGATAAGGGCGATATAGTAAGCAAGTAGCACTATGTCTTGGGCGAAAATGCCTTGTGTGAATTTATCTTTTAGATTTTTATCAGCAATAAGGGCGTTTTCTTTACTCAAAAGCCTTGTGATAAAGCTACCTGTGCCTGTAAATGGGTCAAATACTTTGACGGAACTATCATCAAAATCCACGCCAAAATGCCTTTTTAGCAAAGCATTTGTAGAATGGAGGATAAAATCCACCACTTCTAATGGCGTATAGACTATGCCTAATCGCTCGGCTTGTTTTTTAAACGCGGAGCGGAAAAATGTGTCATAGAGATTTTTGATAAGCTCTTGTTTGCTTTTCTCGCTTTTGGCAAGTTTGGCATTATCACTCACGCTTTTATAAAGCGCGTTTAGCGAATGTGTCTCTTCATCATCTAACCCTAACTTGCTTAATCTTACGCTCACTTCATCAAGGGCTTTGCCGATAGGATTGTCATTGATATTTTCGCCAAAGAGCGCGTCAAATATGGGCTTTGTGATGATATGAGAGCAAATCATCTCCACAGCTTCGCTTTCTTTGATATTGGGGTGGATATTTTCTCTAAGTGAGGCTAAAAATTCAGCCAAAATATCGGGGTGGGATTCAAAAATATCGCTAAGCCTTGCGCTTAGCTTTTCAACGATTTTGGCGGTTTTGGCTGAAAAGCTCTGCCAATAGCCTTTATCGCCTAGCTTTGTTGGCATAGCATTATACATAGTATTTGCTAGCTCACTAAGCGTAAAGCTATCAAATAAACGCGGTTCATAAGGCTTATCATCGCTATTTGCGCTAGATTCGCCACCGATATAATCACTCACGGCGATTTTGATTTTTTCTCTAAATACAGATTCATCGACAAGCGTTTCATCGTGGCTTCGCAAGGCTTTTAAGACTTTCCAAATGCTTTGAAAATTGGTATTTGACACGGCAGAATCTAAATTTTTAAGCTCATATTCGCTTAATGCGATAGGCAAAATGATATAGCCTATCTCTTTTTGCGTGGCGGTGGATTTTCTCATCACTCTACCTACGGATTGGATAATATCTACTTGCGCACTTCTGCCATCAAAAAACACCACGCTATCAAGGGCTGGGACATCTATGCCCTCACTTAGACAACGCGCATTGCTTAGGATATTGCATACATTTGCTTTGGGATTATTAAGTGTGCTAAGTTTTTGCAAACGCGTTTTAGCATTCATCGTGCCATCAATGTGGTCTATGAAAATATCTAAATTTTGAAACGAATCTTTTTTGAGCTCCTCATCGTAGCTTTGGATAATGG
>JBNMHH010000093.1:0-7352 GCA_050872665.1 Helicobacteraceae bacterium | reverse complement strand
GCTTTCAAGCGACATAAAATATGATTGGGTGAATTACTCCACCGCGCTGGGCGTGGATTTATTCTTAAGCAAAATGAAAGATGACATAAAGCGATATTTCAGCGAAGAGCTAGAAAATTCGCAGATTGCCTACAAAACGCAACTTTATGGTATTGTAAATGGCACATTTGCGCAATATTAGATTCGCCTTGTAGGGTTAGATTTTGCGAAAGAGTGAGCGAAATAAAGCCATTGAAAGCGCGTTTTTGGCGCATTACAAAGGCGCAAAAACGGAGCTAAAGTTTAAAAATCTCTATGAGCTAACTATTTGCGTGATTTTATCAGCGCAATGCACCGATAAGCGCGTGAATCTTGTAACCCCTGCGCTTTTTTTACGCTATCCAAGTGTCGAATCTTTGGCAAACGCAGATATTGATGAGGTAAAAGAGCTAATAAAATCCGTGTCATTTTTTAATAATAAAGCAAAAAATATTATTGCAATGGCAAAGGGCGTGGTTGAGCGATTCGGCGGTGAGATTCCGCTAAATGCGGAGGATTTAAAGTCTCTTTCAGGCATTGGGCAAAAAACCGCCAATGTCATTTTGTTGGAATTTTGCGATGCGAATCTTATGGCAGTGGATACGCATGTTTTTCGTGTATCGCATAGGCTTGGGCTAAGTCGTGCAAAGAGCGCAGAGGCAACCGAAAAAGATTTGAATAAAATTTTCTTGCAAAATCGTGGCAACCTGCACCAAGCCTTTGTGCTTTTTGGTCGATATATCTGCAAAGCCTTAAAGCCAGAGTGCGAGAAATGCTTTGTTTATGATTTTTGCAAAGACAAAGCCAAAAAGTCCAAAATTAAGATATAATACGAAAATTTTTTGTGGAGTGAAGCGAATGAATATACTGCAAAATGCGCTGATTTGTGCGATTAAGGAATCTTTGGGGTTTGATTTAGAGCAGGATTCCGCGCCACCCAAAAGTGCGTTTAGTTCCAAAATCACGCTAGAAAACAAAAACTATATCATTTCGATGAATAAGCCACTACTTGCGCGATTCGCAAAGGATTTTTTGGATTCGCCAAATCCTAGCAATGACACGCTAATAGACATTGCCAAAGAGTTAGCAAATCTCATCTTAGGCAAGGCAAAGGTGCTATTTGAGGAAAGCGGACACATTCTAAAGCTAGGAATCCCCGAATTTATCGGCTGGGAATACATATCAAATTATGAGAACGCTTTTAGCTATAAATTTGAGGATATGCAAATTTGCATTTATGAGATGAAGTGATGGCAGAAGAGCAAAATGACATTAGCAATATCCTAGATGACAGGCTAGTCCATAATGAAAAGGACATAGAGTTAGCAAATTATCTCCAAGAGATGATGAATAGCTACTCGGGGCTACTTGATATGGATATAATCTTTCGCTCTGAGTTGGGTAGCACCAAAATTAGCTTGGAGGAAATTTTAAAGTTTGAAAAAGGCACGGTGATTGATTTGCAAAAACCCGCAGGGGAAAGCGTGGAGGTTTTTGTAAATGATAGAATCATCGGCAAAGGCGAGGTTATGGTGTATGAAAAAAGCCTCGCAATCCGCATAAACGAAATCCTAGATAGCAATGCAATCATTTACTATCTCACCAAAGAGAAACACTAAAGGCGCGAATCTTGCGCGATTCGCGCTGATTTTGTTTGCGCTTTTTGCAAATCTGTGCGTTTTATTAGCTGCCGATGCAAATTTGCGCGATGTGCATATTAAGGGCGATAAAGAAAAATTAGAGATTTTATTATTGCTTGATTCGGCGTTTGAAAATCGCGTGGTAAAGGAAGATTCGCGGGGATTTTCAAGCATAATTTTTAAAAATCTAAACTACACTAAAAATAAACTATCCACAAAGTCAGTGCTAGTCAAAAATATCGAAATTTTCGCGCGTGGCAACGATGTCTATGTCGTGCTGGGTGAGGAGGATTTGGATTTGCGATTTGACATTGCCGTGCTAAATAGCCCAAACGCGCTAAAAATTGCGTTAAAGCCCAAAGTAACTATTACGCAAGAAATGTTAGTGAAAGAAATCTCTAATGAGATTAGCGCGGATTCGGGTGCGAATCAAGGCGCAGATTCGGGTGCGAATCAAAGCCTAGAAGATTCCATAAACGCACTAAAAGCACAAAATCAGCTCATAACGCCAAGCAATTCTGTCGAATCGTGGCGATACGCGCTTGTGATAGCCATTTTAATCGCACTCATCATTACGCTACTAATCGCCAAAAAACGCACTCAAAATCAAAGCCCAAAAAGCCTAGTTAGCTATTTTAAAAAGCCTCAAATCACGCTCACACAAAGCATAAATATCGATATGAAAAATAAAATCATCATTTTAGATTCTGCAGATAGCACCTATATCCTCTTTGTCGGGCAGCACAACGCCTTTGTCATCGATAGTATCGCCAAAAAGCGCAAAGAGGATTTGCCCCAAATCATCACGGATAAGGAAAATAAAATAGTAAATTTGCTAAAGGCGTATAAAGATTCGCAACAAAGGGTGAATCTTGGGGCGAATAGCACGGACACAGAGGCAAAAATAGCCGATGAAAATAAAGGCGAATCTAAAAGGGCAGGGAATTTGCAATGAATCGCGCCATAAGCCAAAATCCTTATCAAAATAATCGCTCCATTTGGCTAAAAAGCCTTATGATTTCTTTGGCGATTCACGCGCTTTTTGGCGTTTTGGCGTTTATATTGCTAGAAAAAAGTGAGGATTTGTTTAAAAAAAATGAGCCACAAAAAGTGCGCCTAAATTTCAAGCGCGGTGGCGATAGCGCAATCAAAGATAGCAAATATAAGGAAAACACAAGCATTCCACAAAGCGCGGCGCAAAGGGCACAGGAATTGCTAAAAAATGCGCAAATTGCAGAAAATAACGCGCAGGATTTAAGCAATTCGCAAAGTCCGCAGATTGTCAAAATGCCACAAAATAGCGATTCACAAAATCAATCCACGCAACAAGATTCAGGCAAAAACGCCCAAAACGCGCTAAATCTATCCAATCTCCAAATCTATGATAATGTCAATGTCAATCCCAATGTGAGGGAGATGAAATACAAACAGGCTTTGCGATATATCGCAGCACAGGCGATTCCAAGCGACCAAAAGGCTGAAATCATTGATTTGTATGGCGATGAGTTAGGCGACTATGGCTTGGCGGAGATTGACTTTTTAGTCAATAATTTGCGCGACATAGGGCGAATCACGCAGTATCATATCAATCGGCGGGGCTATCCTAGAGAAGCGGCGATTATGGGGCTTAGTGGCAAAAATGTGATTGAATTTTACTTGCACCCAAACGGCGATATTTCCGAGCTACGCGTGGTTTCTAGCTCCAATTCAATCATTTTGGATAATGATATGCAAACAAATATCAAAGTCGCCTTTAGGGAATATCCGCGCCCCACCACAAAGGTAAAAATCCGCTTTTTTATGACATACACGCACACAATCAATCCAAATGATTATAGATAAAGCGGGGCGAATTGGCGAATTTTTGTGTGAATCTATGCGCATCGTAAGCGCGAATCGCAAGGCGAATCAACGCCCACGATTCGTCATTGCGAGGCAAAGCCGAAGCAATCCAAAAAAATAAAATGGATTGCCACGATTTTGCTATGCAAAAACTCGCAATGACGGGTGTGGATTTTTCATCGTGGGATTCAACGAATCACACCCCTTTTTCGTCATTGCGAGTGAGTAAAACGAACGAAGCAATCCACGAATCAAACTTAAATAAATGGAACTCATCATCGTAGGCGATGGAGTCTTAAAAAGCGAGATTCAATCTAAGATTCGCGCACTTAATTTATATGAATCTATCCTCCCAAAGCCATTTACCAAATACATAGGACGCGAATATTTAGGAGTGAGTATTTACGCTATTGCTTCTAATTTTTCGTGTATTTTGGTAAATTTTGTCTAAATTGCTACGAAAGAACATTGCAAATCCACACAAACGACTAATAGTTTTATTATAATCGACAATCAAAATTTTATAGGAGTTACGAAAATGACAAATTCTACCAAAACGGCTATTGTGATTGCGGATATTGTGCTATTTTTCATTTTGCTCTACGCTTTGCCTTTTGAATCAAAGGTTACCAAAGGTTTAGCGATACTGATTTTTATCGCGGTGCTTTGGATTACAGAGGCGTTGCATACGACAATCACGGCTATACTCATACCTATTTTAGCGGTGGCTACGGGGTTAATGAATACCAAAGCCGCGTTATATGGCTTTTCTGACCCGACTATATTTTTGTTTTTTGGCGGATTCGCACTTGCGGCGGCTATGCACTACCAAGAGTTGGATAAAATCATCGCGCAAAGGATTTTGCTACTTGCAAAGGGCAATTTTGCCCTTGCGGTGGTGTATATTTTCTCTACAACGGCATTTTTATCAATGTGGATGAGTAATACCGCCACCGCAGCGATGATGTTACCCCTTGCAATCGGTATGCTTTCACAAATCAGCTTCAAAGAGCACCCAAACACTTATATTTTCGTGCTTTTAGGTATAGCATTTAGCGCGAGTATCGGTGGTATCGGCACTTTGGTAGGCACACCGCCAAATGCCATAGTTGCAGCGAATCTACACATTACATTCGCCGAGTGGCTAAAATATGGCATTCCTATCGTCATCATATTTATGCCACTAATGATGATTGTGCTTTATTTCGTCTTTAAGCCGAATCTAAGCCACAAAATCCACATTGACATAAAGGACAAAATCGCAATGACTAGCGAAAAATGGTTCACTTTGGGGATTTTTGCCTTTATCGCGGTGTGCTGGATATTTAGCGCACAACTCAATCCTTTCTTTTCAAATTTATTGGGACTTGAAAAGAAAATGGCGTCATTTGATAGCGTGATTGCGATATTTGCGGCGGTTTTGGTGTGTGCGTTTCGCGTGGTTAGCTGGAAAAAAGTGCAAGAAAACACCGATTGGGGTGTGCTAATGCTTTTTGGCGGTGGCATTACGCTAAGTGCGATTTTGAAAGATTCAGGTGCGAGTAAAGTTATGGCAGATGTCGTCATAGAGGCAGTGCAGGGCGGACATTTATTTTTGATAGGACTTGCCGTGTCGGTATTTATCATATTTTTGACGGAATTTACTTCAAATACCGCTTCCGCCGCGCTTTTAGTGCCATTGTTTATATCAATCGCCGAATCTTTGGGCGCACCACCGCTTGGACTTGCCCTCATCATCGCCATAGGCGCGAGTTGCGCATTTATGCTACCTGTGGCGACACCGCCAAACGCCATAGTTTTTGGCACAGGATATATCAAGCAAAGTCAAATGCTAAAAGCTGGGATTTGGCTAAATGTCTTTTGCTCAGTTATCATCGCGGTAGTGGCGTATTGCTTTTGGCTGTGAAATTAAATTTTTGTGGATTCGTAGCTAAAAAGTAGCTTACTTACTTGATAAAAGCGCGATTTATTTTAGTAAATTATGCTAAAATCGCGCCTTTGATTTTTTTAGGCGCAAATTTTAAAACGCAAATTTTTTAAGCACACATTCCACGAATCGGAGCGACACAATGGCATTTTTTAGGGATTCATTCTTTTGCAAAAATTTCGCACTTTTATTGGTGCTAAATTCGATTTTTATCGCCCTCGCGCAGTTTTCAAATCTCCCCAAACTCTTTGATTTTCATTGGTGGCACTGCCTAATTTTCCGCGAAACTATGCTATTTTGCACTTATTTGTTGGCTTTTTGCGTAGTGTATTATTTGCCTTTAGGGCGTGGTAATGTGGGGCGAATCATAAAAAAATCCTTTGTCGCATTTGTATCAATCGTAAGCGTCATTTTGCTATTTGTGAATCTCTTTTTGGTGCTAAATTTTGGTGGGACGCTAAATGAACATCTAATTGGCATCGCAACGGAAACCAATCCAAATGAGACAAAGGAATTTTTTGGCGAATATATAAATGCGAAATTTTGCGTATCTGCAATCGCCATTCTTGGCATTTTGGGCGCAGTGTATCGCTATGGTGATAGGGCGATTCGCGCCCTTATAGGGGGGGGGGAATCCTCTAATGGCGATTTAGGCGAATCAAAAAAGCGCGTTAAAATCTTTTGGGCGATTTTTGTCGCGCTAGTAATCGCGCTAATTTTGGTGCATTGTCTTAGGATTCGCCCTTATGGCGAGAGAGAAAGCGATGTGATTTATGTCGCAGTGGATTCGACTAAACGCGCGGCAAATTCGATACTCGGGGCGATGAGAGAGTATGAGCAAATTGAGGCGAATTTTAGCGAATACATTAAAAATATCGCCTATGAAGAAGCCCCAAAAGATAGGCAAATCGCAAATATTATCCTAATCATCGGCGAATCTGCGCAGAGAAATCTAATGCAAATCTATGGCTACGCTCTGCCAAATACGCCGATTCTAAGTGCGATGAAAACGCAAAATAAGGGCAATTTGTTTGTGTTTGATAATGTGATTTCTGCGCAGGTTACGACTTTTGAGTCGCTTTCACAAGCACTCACTTTTGCCAATCAGGACAATCCAAGTAAGCAGTGGTTTGAATATCTTAATATTATCGATGCGATGAGGCTAGGCGGATATAAAAGCGTGGTGATTTCTAATCAGGAGCGATTTAGCCTGTGGAGCAAGGCGACTACGACTATTTTTTCCCGCGCCGATGAGTTGCATTGGAGTGAGGATAGTGTGGCGGGGAAACGGCTAGATACGATGGGCTTTGATGAGGCGATATTGCCGATTTTGGATAGGGTGGTGGAATCGTGCGATTTGTTACCAAAAGACAACGCGCTATTTTTAACTTTGCATTTAATGGGTTCGCATACGCATTATGCCAACCGTTACACAAAAGCCTTTGAGCGATTTTCGCCCCGTGATATAACCCACGCGCAAAAATCCCGCGCCAAAGCGGATTTGGCAGAGTATGCAAATAGCATTCTTTACACGGATTTCATCACAGGCGAGATTATCAAGCGATTCGCGGACAAAGATAGCATTGTGATTTATATCAGCGACCACGCAAATGATGTGTGGGATACGGGCGAAGGCTCGTTGCGTTTGGATAATAAAATCACGCGCTTTATGGTGGAAGTGCCATTTGTGGTGTTTGTAAGCGATGAGTTTAAGACGCGCCACCCGCAGATTTATGCGCGAATCGCAAGTGCCACGAATAAGCCTTTTATGATAGATGATTTGATTCACGCGCTAATTGACATTGCGGGATTTAAAGTCGATGGCTACGAAGTGGCGCGAAGTGTGTTTAGCGATGATTTTAATGTGAATCGTGTGCGAATACTAGGCACAAAGGCGAATGTGGATTATGATAAAGAGCTAAAAT
>JBNMHH010000092.1:0-7367 GCA_050872665.1 Helicobacteraceae bacterium | reverse complement strand
ATTTTAAAATAATGTGGGGCGCAGAAGTAGCTTTAGGCAAGTTAGTGGGTTTTGATTCGCTTAAAGTGAGTGATTCGCTCTTGATTTACGCTTCGCCAAAGTGGATACTTCGCTACGCTCAGTATGACGGGGTGGTGGATTGCCACGAAAATCCTACGGATTTGCAGGGTTCGTAAGCGAATCTCGCAATGACGAAAAGATTATAGATTCATAGCCGATTCGCTTTAGCGTAATCGCAATTCGCAGAATTTGCGAGAGCGACAGCTCGAAGCAACCATCGAAGTAGTTGCAGTGTGGCTTTTGTAGTTTTTTGGAATTTTTGGGGTTGAGACTAGACTTGGTGTCTGCGAAACCCCGAAAATTCCAAAATCTGCGAAATTGCATACCCAAATACAAATTGAGCAAACGCAAAATTTCTAATCCCCATTCCTTTGTCCGCGCAGGTTTCCCTTCGTATCAAAATACGCCTCCACCCTATTTGACAGCTTTATCTCATAGCCGTCCCATTGTTTGTGGATTTTGATGATTTTGACATTGGGAAATTTCTTATGCACTGCCCCCGCCACAGACGCTGGGAGAATCGCTGGATTCACGCCATTATAGCATTTGACTTGTTGCCATTCGCCTGATTCGAGGAATTCAATCCTCGTGCCATTAGACATTATCACATCATAGCTATCATACGCCATTTCCGCATACATCACATTTTCGCCCTTAAGGTAGTTTGCAATGAAGCCTTGCGCCTTTTTGGGGAGATTTGTCGCAGGGATTATCATCTCTGCAAACGCCACCCCAAAACACACCGCTAGTAAGCACAACTTTTTCATCTGCCTACCCCTTAATCATCGTATTTTTGTCCCATTAGGTTGCCATTTGCGTCAAAGTAGGCTTTGATACGATTCGCCATTTTGACTTCGTAGCCATTCCATTCTTTATCAACTTTGATGATTTGAATGTTAGGAAAAGTCTTTGCGATTGTAGCTGCCACAGGTGCGGGTAAAAGAGCTGGATTCACGCCCATATAGCTTTTGATTTCTTTCCATTCGCCTGTGGTGAAAAACTCGACTTTCACGCCATTTGATAGCATAACATCATAGCTATCATAGTCCATTTCCACATACATTATATTCGCGCCTTTGAAATTAGCCGCGATAAAATCCTGCGCATTTTTGGGTAGATTTGTCGCTGGGACAACCATATCCGCAAATGCCACGCCGCCTAAAAATGCCATTAACAAAAACAACTTTTTCATTTCTCTCTCCTTTTATTTGAATTTAGCTTTTTTGTATTTTTGTCCCATTAGATTGCCATTAGCATCAAAATATGCTTTGACACCATTTGCCAATTTGACTTCATAGCCAGTCCATTTTTTATCGACCTTGATAATCTGCACACCTTGAAAATTAGTGTTAATCGCAGTTGCCACAGGTGCTGGTAAAAGAGCTGGATTCACGCCCATATAGCTTTGAATCTTTTTCCAATCGCCTGTTGTAAAAAATTTGATTTTCACACCATTTGAAAGCACAACATCGTAGCTATCATAGTCCATTTTCACATACATCGTATTTGCACCTTTAAAGTTATTTGCGATGAATGTTTGCGCATTTTTGGGTAGATTCGCCGCTGGGACGACCATATCCGCAAATGCCACGCCGCCTAAAAACGCTACCAATAAAAGTAACTTTTTCATTTTTCTCTCCTTTCTTTGAAGTTGAAATTTTAACTTTTGCTAACAAAAGCGATGAAATTTTATAGCATAAAAGTGAAATAGTTGTGAAATTTTTAAATTTTATAGTAGAATCCCAAAATTTTTAAGGAATCTTAATGCTTTTAGAAATCATAACCTACCCAAATAAATCCCTGCGCCAAATCTCACAGAAAGTCGAATGCTTTGATTCCACCCTGCATACGACACTTGATAATATGTATGAGACGATGATAAATAAAAATGGCGTGGGTTTGGCGGCGATTCAAGTGGGAATCCCCAAGCGAATGCTTATCATCAACTTGCCACGCGAGGATAAGATTTTACATAAAGAGGATTTGATTGAAATCATCAACCCCGAGATTTTGGAGAGCGATGGCGAGATTTTATTCCAAGAGGGTTGCCTTAGTGTGCCAAATTTTTATGAAATGATACAGCGATTTAGCTTTGTGCGCTTAAAATACTACGATAGATTTGGCAATGAGAATATTTTGGAGGCAGAAGATTATTTGGCAGTGGCGATTCAGCACGAAATCGACCATTTAAACGGCGTTCTTTTCGTGGATAAGCTATCAATCTTAAAGCGCAAAAAATTTGAAAAAGAATATAAAAGGTTGCAAAAAGAGGGCTTTAAAAGCGTCCATTTACCTGAATCTAGCGAATCTAATGGCGATTTAGGCGAATCTAGCGCAAATGTAGGCGAATCGCGCAAAGTTTCACGCAAATCAAGCGTAGATTCGCCCAAATCCAAACGCGAATCCACGAATCGCACCAATAACAATCGCCCAAAACAAAAGCGCGATTCGCGCAAACGCAAGGCAAAGGCGTAGGCAATGGTAAAAAAGCTGCTTTGTGCCACCGCTTACGGCGTGGGCGCAAAGATAATCCAAGTGGAGGCGACATTTTCGCGCGGATTGCCTAGCTTTGTCATTAGCGGATTAGCTGGAAGCTCGATTCAAGAGGCAAAACAGCGCGTTCAAGGCGCACTCGCACATAATAATTTTCAATCGCTAAATTTTAAAATCACCATAAATTTATCGCCATCGGATTTATCCAAAAATGGCAGTCATTTTGACTTGCCTATCGCGCTTTTAGTCGCGCTACAAAAGCAAGATATTGAGTTAGAAAAATGGTTTGCATTTGGCGAATTGGGGCTTGATGGCTATATCAAAAATACAAATACCATTTATCCGCTTTTGCTTGAAATCTCAAAATCCTACCCCAATAGCAATATTTTGCTCCCCAAAGAGGGCGAAAAACTCTACTCAAATATCCCAAATCTAAATATTTACTACGCCAAAGATTTAATGGACGCCATTGCGATTCTAAAAAATCCCACAAATAAGGCAAAGCAATATGAATTTAGTTTTAAAAGCGTGGAAATTTTGGGCGAAAAATATTATTACGATGATGATTTTGCGCAGAATCGTGCATTAGACTTTAGCGATGTCAAAGGGCAGATTGTCGCCAAACGCGCCGCGCTAATTGCGTGTGCGGGAATGCACAATATCGTATTTGAGGGAAGTCCGGGCTGTGGCAAGTCGATGATTGCCAAGCGAATGCGCTATATTTTGCCACCCATAAGTTTTAGCGAAATGTGCGAATGTGCGAGTATAAACGCGCTAAATAACGCGCAAAATTCCTACACCGCGCTTCGCCCCTTTCGCAATCCTCATCAAAGTAGCTCAAATGCGTCCATTTTAGGCTCTGTGTTGCAAAATGACGCCAAGCCGGGCGAGATTTCACTCGCGCATAATGGCATTTTATTTTTTGATGAATTGCTAAATTTTCAAAAAACTGCGTTAGAATCGCTTCGTGAGCCACTAGAAAACGATGAGCTAAGCATTTCGCGTGTGAATATTAAGGTAACTTATCCTGCGAGTGTGCTTTTTGTGGGCGCGATGAATCCCTGCCCGTGCGGGAATCTTTACAGCACCACAAAGGAATGCAGGTGCAAGGATATGGAGATTCGCAAATATCGCAACAAGCTAAGTGAGCCACTGCGCGATAGAATCGACTTATTTATAAAAATGGACGAGAGTAAAAGCGATGAGAGGATTAGCTCAAAAGAGCTTTTTAGTAGCGTGATTCGCGCATTTAAGGCACAAAAAGAGCGCGGACAAATAAAACTAAATGGTAAATTAGATGACAGCGAAATAGAGCGATTTTGTGTGCTAAAAAGCGCAGAAGCCGAGCTACTTGACTTAGCCACGCAACGATATGGCTTAAGCTATCGCGGAAGGCAAAAGATTCTAAAAGTCGCGCGGACGATTGCCGATTTGCAAGATTGTAAAGATATTGCAAAAGAGCATTTGTTAGAAGCACTAAGCTATCGAATCATAACCTAAGCGAGGATTGTAATGGAAACTGAATTTATCGTAAAATCGCCCATTTTGGGCTTTGAGCATATCACAAAGATGAAGCTAACCAAAATCGATGATATTTTTTTAAAGCTAAGCAACGCAGATGAGCCACTGCCCTGCTTTACGCTGGTAAATCCATTTTCGCTTTGTGAATATAGCTTTGAGATTCCAAGTGCCATTCAAGTGTTGCTCGACTTGCAAGAGGGCAAAACGCAAAATATTTTAATCGCAAATATTATGGTAGTGTATAAGGAAATCACGGATTCCACGATAAATTTCATCGCGCCAATCGTTTTTAACTTTGATAATGGCACAATGGCGCAGGTGGTGTTAGATGCGCTAAAATATCCGCAGTATAGCATTGCCGAGCCGATTTCGACATTTTTAAAGGGCAATGTGGGCGAATCTAAGGGCAAATCTAGCGATTCAAGCGTAGATTCGGGCGAATCCAAAGGCAATTTAAGCGAATCTAAGGGCGATTCGAGCGCAAAATAGGTGTGAATCGCTATGCAAAAAATCACAATCATCGGCTATGGCAAAATGGCAAAAGCCATTGCTGTGGGGCTAAATGGCACATTTGAGTTAGAAATCATCGGGCGAAATAAAGCAAAAATGACAAGCTTTGTGCGTGAAAACGCGCTAAAAAATGCGAGTGTGGTTTGTGCGGATTTGCGCGATTTGAGTGGCGAATCAGGGGCGATTGACATAGAGGGCAAAAGCGTAATTTTGGCAATCAAACCTTATGCGCTAGATTCATTTCGCTACACAGGCAAAGCAAGGGCGATTTATAGCATAATGGCTGGGATTAGCATAGAGCGACTAAAAAAATGCGCGGACGCGGAGCATTTTATCCGCGTAATGCCTAATATCGCCTCACTCGTGGGAAAAGGCGTAAGTGTGATTTTTGTGGAAAATGCGACAAATAACCCGTCATTGCGAGATTCGGCAACGCCGAATCGTGGCAATCTACAAAACAGCACGGATTCAGCGATTCGGGCGGAGTGCGAATCCATTTTCGCCCCGCTTGGAAATTGCATTTTTGTGGAAAAAGAGAGCTATATCAACCCCGCAGGGGCTATTTCAGGCAGTGGGACTGCGTATTTGGGACTTGTGGCAGAGGCGATGATTGACGCGGGAGTGCGCGAGGGACTAAGCCTAGAAGTTAGCAAAGAGCTTACGCGCGGACTTTTTAGCGGATTTAGCGCACTTTTTACGCGCATAGAGGCGCATACGATTCGCTACGATACCACAAGCCCAGCGGGGACGACTATCGAGGCATTAGCGATTTTGGAAAATAGAGGTGTGCGAAGCGCGTTTATGGACGCCATTCACGCCGCAAATAGCAAGGCAAAAAGCATTTCGTGAGCGAAAATTTAAGCGATTTGGATTCAAGCGACTTTAAAAACCCCGCAGATTCGAGCAAAAATAGCGATTCAAACCCAACGATTCCCGCAATCATCGGCACAACCGCAAGTGGCAAAAGCGCGTTAGCCCTGAAACTAGCGCGAAAATTTGGGCTTTGTATTTTCTCACTTGATTCGCTAAGCGTTTATAAAGGCATAGACATTGCCTCTGCAAAGCCCTGCACCAAAGATTTGCGTGAGATTCGGCATTATGGAATAAATGTGCTAAACCCAAGCGAAAAATGCAACGCAGGGATGTTTTTAAAACTTTTGGGCGAAATCGTGGGACGCGAAGTTGCGCCACAAAAATTGCTAATTGTGGGCGGAACTAGCTTTTATCTAAAAAGTATTATCGATGGGCTATCCGTTGCGCCAAAATCAAGCGACATTGTGGAATCTTTTGTCGCCAAAATCGCGCAAAATAAGGCGGAGGCGCACAAACTTTTGAGCCAAATCGATAGCGATTTTGCCACCAAAATTAGCCCAAATGACAGCTTTCGCATTGCTAAGGGTTTGCAGATTTATTTTTTGACGCGCCAAACTCCAAGTGCATTTTTTGCGCAAAATCCGCGCCAAAAACTGCCATTTAACATAAAGATTTTTGAGCTAATAAAAGCGCGTGAGATTTTGAGAAATGATATAAAAATCCGCACGGAGCGAATGTTTGAGCGTGGGCTAGTTAGCGAGGTGCGAAACTTGCGCCAAAATTTCCCGCACTCTCAGACACTAAAGGCTATCGGCATTAAGGAAATCATCGCGTTTTTGGAGGGCGAATCCTCGCTTGATGAGGCAAAAGAGGCGATTATCAAAAACACTTTGGCTTTGGCAAAACGACAGCGGACATTTAACCGCACTCAATTTGGCGAAATCCCGCACTTAGAGGCAGACGCCCTTGAATCCACGCTCATAAAATACTACGAATCTACGCGCTAATTTTACGCAGAATCATTCAAAAATATGGCATAATGTGGCTTAAAAAGATTTGCGCTATTTTGGATTCGCCCCTAAAATATGCGCGAATCACAACGCAAATGGAGCGCAAAAGATGAATCCACTTAAATCAAAAGCCACCGATTTTCGCAAAAAAGTCCGCAAATACAGCGCACAAATCGCCACAAGCCCCAAAGCCCAAAGCCAAAAAGAGCAAAAAATACTGCAGCTCTCAATGCAGGGCGCGGCGATTTTGGCGGTGCTTGGGATAATCTTTGGGATTTTTAGCAAAACTCAGGCAATTATTTTTGACGGACTAGTGGCGTTTATCAGCGTGGGGCTGGGCTATCTTAGCGTTGTAACCTCTCGATTTATCTACAAAGAGGACGATGATATTTTTCAGTATGGCTATGTGCGATTCGAGCCTATGGTAAATCTTTTCAAGTCGCTAATATTGCTAATCGTGTGCGTGTATGCCTTTATCAGCGCGGTGAGGGAGCTTTTTGGTGGCGGATATGAGATAGAAATCGGCGCGGCGGCGTTTTACAACGCTGTGGCACTAGCTTTTAGCGCGGTAATGTTTGGAATCACGCGCTTCTATGGGCGAATCTTAGAGTCTGATTTAATCAAAGTCGATAATTTAGAGTGGAAAATCGACTGCGTCCTGTATGTTGGCGGAATGTGCGCCTTTGGGCTTGTCTTTGCGTTTGATAGGGCGCAGGAAAGCGCACTCTCACGGCTAATCGACCCTGCGTTGCTTTTCGTGCTATCGCTTTATCTTAGCGTCTCACCGCTAAAAATCGCCATTGCGAACTTCAAAGATTTGGTAATGGTGGCACCGCCTGAAATGGATAATAAAATCACTGAGATTATGGAAAATTTAGCTAGTGAGTATGGTTTTGGCGACTATGACACGCATATTGCCAAATCGGGGCGGTTTTTTATGATTGAGGTGAATATTTTGCT
>JBNMHH010000091.1:0-7419 GCA_050872665.1 Helicobacteraceae bacterium | reverse complement strand
GCCCTAGAGATTGCCAAATGGAAAAAGCCTAGCATAAAATCGCGCGTGGCAGAGCTTTTGGAGCTAGTGGGCTTAAGCGATAAGGCGCATTACTATCCAAGTCAGCTTAGCGGTGGGCAAAAACAGCGCGTGGCGATTGCAAGGGCACTCGCAAATCACCCGCATTTGTTGCTATGCGATGAGGCGACAAGTGCGCTTGATACGAAAACTACAAAGTCGATTTTGTCCCTACTGCGCGACATTCAAGCGCGGTTAAATCTCACAATTATCCTAATCACACACCAAATCGATGTCATAAAGGCGATTTGCGAGAAAATGTGCGTGATTAGCAATGGCGAGATTGTGGAATCTGGCTTTGTGCGGGACATTTTTGCCAATCCGCAAAATGAAGTTACAAAGGAATTGCTCTCATCGCTAAGCATAAATGCAATGAAAGATTCGGCGACAGATTATCGTCATTCTGAGCGCAACAGCGCGAAGAGTCTAAATCACGCGAATCTAAAAGGCAAGGAAAATCAATGACACAAAAGCGAATCAATAAAACTACAAATTTAATCAAAGTGAGCGAATCGCTCTTAATTTACGAATCGCTAAAGTGGATACTTCGGGCTATTGCCCTCAGTATGACGAATCTACCGCCCCGTCATTGCGAGATTCCACGCGTAAGCGCGTGGAATCGTGGCAATCCAAATAAATTCAAAGGAAACCTAAATGCTTGATTTTCTAAATCTCTTTATCCACCCGCCCACGCCATTTAGCGAGATTTTCGCCGTGCTATTCAAGGCACTTGGCGAGACGCTTTATATGGTGGGCGCAAGTTGCCTAATCGCTGTGATTTTCGGACTACCGTTAGGCGTATTGCTCTGCGTTACAAAGCGCGGGAATCTCACGCCATTTCCACTGCTAAATATCATCATCGGCGGGATTGTGAATGTCATTCGCTCATTTCCCTTTATAATCCTAATCATCGTGCTTTTGCCACTCTCGCGTCTCATCATCGGCACGAGTATCGGCGTAAATGCGGCGATTATCCCGCTTAGCATTGCGGCAATCCCCTTTATCGCGCGGTTGTTTGAGGGTGCGCTCGATGAAGTCGATAAGGGGCTGATTGAAGGCACAAAGTCGCTGGGCGCGGACAATCTCACTATTATCAAAATGATGATTGCCGAATCTTTGCCCTCGCTAGTCAATGCCGTAACTATCACAATCATCGGCGTTATCGGCTACTCGGCTATGGCAGGTGCGGTGGGCGCGGGTGGAATGGGTGATTTGGCTATGCGAATCGGCTACTACTCCTATCGCCCCGATATTTTGGCGTATTGCGTGGTGGCAATTATTTTGCTGGTGCAAGTGGTGCAAAGCGTGGGAGATAGAATAGTAAAATATTTACGGCGATATAGATAAAAAGCGCGTTCAATTTGTTCTGGGGTAATCATTTGCGTTATTTCGGCGACAAAATTTCGCTTAATGGACGCCCAAGTCCTATCTCGCTCATTTCATACAAAAATAATCCAAAGCACTACTGCCATTACTTCGATTGCGATTGCGCTAAAGCGAATCGACTACGAATCAAACGCAAATCTGCAATATCCCGTCATTGCGAGGCGAATCATAGATTCGCCGAAACAATCCACGAATCTAAAATAGATTGCCACGAAAATCCTACGGATTTTCTCGCAATGACAATTTTGCCCACTACATCATTGCGAGTGAGTGTAACGAACGAAGCAATCCAAACCTTATCCGTCATACTGAGCGTAGCGAAGTATCCAAAGCACGAGACACTAAAAAAATTAGCAAATCAATGACCACAAAGAGAATCAGCTAGAAATTCAATCAAAGTGGGTGATTCGCCCTTGATTTATGATTCGCCAAAATGGATACTTCGGGCTAAAGCCATCAGTATGACGGGGGGATTCGCTTATAGTTTAGATTCGCTAGACTTGGATACTTCGGCGACTTTGTCGCCTCGGTATGACGAGGTTTTTTCCTATTGCAAGGTGTTTTT
Source organism: Helicobacteraceae bacterium (assembly GCA_050872665.1). GTDB lineage: Bacteria > Campylobacterota > Campylobacteria > Campylobacterales > Helicobacteraceae > NHYM01. The sequence continues at coordinate 5,411 of JBNMHH010000091.1, read as the reverse complement.
GTTGCCACGCCAAAAAATTACAAAATATTTTAAGAAAATATTAACGATTTATATTTATTTATATATATTTGTGATAGAATGCGTTTTGCTATTTTGAAAACGAAAATTTACCAAAAAGGAGGATAAGATGAAAAATAGCACAGCAAGTAGCAAAGCGAATTATAAAGCAAATAGTAGAGCAAAAGTTAGCCTTGCGTTAGTAATGGCGTTATGTGTTATGGGGGGGGGGAATAGCCTATTAGCTAGTGAATCCACCGCTAAAGCAAATGCGCAAAATTTAAGCGATTCAATCACAAAAGCGATAGATTCAAATCTCACAAATTCAACCGCGAATCATAACAACAATCCAAATATGGCAGATTTAAGTGCGAATCATAAAGCGGATTCAAAGGATTTGAGCGTGAATCGTAGCAATAATTCAAAAGATTCGACTGCGAATCACAGCAATGATTCAGGCGATTCGATTGCGAATCTAGGTAACGATTCGGCGGATTTAAGCCAAAATCATAGCAACGATTCAGCCCAAAATACAAATAAAAGCATAATTTTGGCACAAAATGATAGCGTGAATCCAAGCGCAAACGCAACGAATCCAAATTCCACGAATCCAAGCACGAATCACAAAGCGGATTCAAGGGATTTAAGTGTGAATCGAAATGATTCAAAAGATTTAAGCGTGAATCGCAACGATTCAAGCGATTCGATTGCGAATCTACGCAACAATTCGGCAGATTTAAGCCAAAATCATAGCAACGATTCAGCCCAAAATACAAATCGCAATATAATTTTGGCACAAAATGATAGCGCGAATCAAAATGCAACAAATCCAAACCCCACAGATTCAAGCGCAGATTCGAGCAATTCAAGCACCGATTCCACCACCGATTTTACCGCGAATCGCACCATACCAAATCTTACTCACGCTTATGACTTAGGGCGCATCGAGCGCACCGTAAAATCACAGGTAGATTCTAATGACTCCGCAGTTTTTATCACAAGCAAGGACATTGAGGATACAAACTCTAACAATATAGCTGAAGCCTTGCGCTATCAAACAGGCGTTTTCTACCACCCCGCAAGTGGTAGCAGAGGTGAGCCAGATATAAATATTCGTGGATTTGGCTACACACAGATTGGCTTTTTCTTAGATGGGATTCCTATGCACTCTATTTATGATAAGCAAACCGATTGGGGACAATTTAGCACTTATGGCATTAGCGAGATGAGTATTTCTAAAGGCTACACTTCGCCTCAATATGGTATGAATACTATGGGTGGCGCGGTAAATATGATTACTTCAAAGCCTATGGATAAATTAGAAGTCGCCCTAAAATACGGCTTTATCTCTAATAATGAGCATCAAGCAGCCGTGAGTTTAGGCTCGAATCTCGGGCAGTATTATGTCCAAGCGACATATTCTTTTGATACGCGTAATTCCTATCCGCTTTCGCATAAATTTACGCCTACCACAAACCAGCCGAATTTGGAAGCGATTAACTCATATTTTACGAATCATACTTTGCGCTTTAAAGTGGGATTTGAGCCAAATGAAAACCACGAATATTCGCTAAATCTTATCTATCAAAAGGGCGAAAAGGGTGGCTCTGTATCTGCAAGTCCTACTGCACAAGGCAATCGCTATTGGCGATGGCCACATTACGATAAAATCACTGCTTATTTGTTAGGGCGTTCAAATATCACAGATATGATTAGCTTAAATACAAGGCTATATTATGATAGCTTTTATAATAAATTAAGAATGTATGGAAATTACAGCAATGGAAATATAGCAAATGGAAATACAGGTGCTTCTATCTACGATGACTTTACAATCGGCTTAATTGAAACGCTTGGTTTTGATTTTAGCGATAATATCAATTTCAAAGTAGGCATAAATCTACGAAATGACAATCATAAAAATTACGACCCTAGCAAAGTAGCTGACCCAGAGACAAAGCTATCTGATTTTAGCACTTCGATTTTTGTGGAATATGCGCAGAGATTTAATGATATGTTTAGGCTAATGTTAAGTGCGAGTTATGATAGAAACGATATGTTAAGGGCTGTGATAAGTGGCACAAAAGATAAAAAATATAGACTGCAAGGTGGCACGGCTCAAGCGATTGTCTATGGGGATTGGACGGAAAATATTACTTCTTGGCTAAATGTCGGCTATAAAACTTCGCTTCCTACGCTTAAAAATAGATATTCTACCACTTGGGGCACTAGAGTTCCTAATCCAAACTTGCAACCAGAATCTGCCATAAATGCAGAGTTTGGCACAAAGTTTGATTATAATACATTCTTAGGCACTACAAGCGCAAGTGTGGCGGTATATTACAATGACTTGACAAATATGATTGTTAGCGTGGGAGCTACTGGTTGTAGTAATGGCAATGGCACCAATAACTGCACTAGATTAAAAAATGTGCGAAATGGTTATAGCTACGGCGTAGAAGTGGGATTCTCACAAGGATTTTGGAGCGATAAAATAACTTTAGGCGCAAATTATACCTATCAGCAAAAATCAGCGTATCGTAGCACAGATAGAAATAATGCGCTTACAGGCAATAAAATGAATCGAATCCTAAACTACCCCGAGCATATCGCAAATGCAATGCTTATCTTAACGCCGTTTTCTCAGTGGGATTTGATTGCCAATCTCATCTATCAAAGCCCACAATGGAGCTACAATAATGGATATAGTAAAAATCATAGCGTTTTTCTAGTGGATTTAAAAACAAATTTGCGCATTATAGATGGACTGCAATTTTCACTAGGCGTAAGCAATGTATTTGATGCGCTATACTATTACTCTGATGGCTACTATATGCCCGGACGCAGAATTTTCTTAAGTTTGGAGTATAAGTATTAGGCGAATCGTGTCGTCATTGCTAGGCGATTCATATTTTGGCTTTCAAATTATTACCATTTTTATAATGCAAAATCTCCAAATCTATCTCAAAAAAAAGGAAATAAAATTTTATAAATTTTGCCATTTTGCTTGATTTGACTTGACTATGAATCGTAATTTTACTACAATTTCGCCTTTTAAAATTGAACGATTTGCGATTCGTGCTTAAAAAGATTCGCAAAGATTGCGCAATTTGCTTAATGAACTAAGGATTTGAAAATATGGAAAAAATGCGACTAAAATTAAAGGCTTACGACCACAGAGTGCTTGACAGGTCGGTAGGCTCGATTGTAAGCACCGCAAAGCATACAGGCTCTAAAATCATCGGTCCCATTCCGTTGCCTACAAGAAAGCGCAAATACACCGTTTTGCGCTCTCCGCATATCAACAAAGATTCGCGTGAGCAATTTGAAATGCGAATCCACAGCCGAATCATAGACATTGTGTCCGCTACGCCTGACACGGTGGATAACCTTATGGGGCTTGATTTAGCACCTGAAGTGGAAGTCGAAGTTACCTTTATAAACTAAATAAGGATTTAAGAAATGGAATTTGTTGTAGAAAAAATCGGTATGAGTAGGACGCTAGGCGCGAAAAGCGAGGCGGTTACGCTACTAAAGATAGTAGATTCAAAGGTGTGCGAGTTGCTAGAAAATGGCAAAGCGATAGTCGCATACAAAAGAGGCAAAGCCCACAATAAGCCACTAGAGGGGCAACAAAAGAAATATAGCCTAAGCAAAGAGTTTAATAGATTTGCGACTTTGAGTGTGGCGAATAAAGAAGTGGGAAATTTGGATTTAAGTATGCTAGATTCGGCAAAGCGTATTAAAGCGTCATTTAAAACCAAAGGGCGCGGATTTAGTGGCGTAATGAGACGCTGGAATTTTCAAGGTGGTCCTGCGGCACATGGCTCTAGATTCCACCGCGCACCGGGTTCTATTGGGAATAGAGAGTGGCCCGGACGCGTCCAAAAAGGTAAAAAAATGGCTGGGCATTACGGCGATGAGCTAGTAACGGTGCAAAGTGAGATTTTATCCTTTGATAAAGATAGCGCGATTCTTGTGCTAAAAGGCTCTACGCCGGGCTATGACGGCGCATTTGGGCGAATCAAAATCATCGAATCAAAAGCGTAAAATTATATGAAAAAGGTTAGGTAAATGAGTAAAGCAATTATTTTAGATAAAGATTTTAAAAAATCATCTGACATTGCGCTTCCTAGCGAATATGCGGATATAAAAGAGCATAATCTATATCTTTATGTCAAGTCATATTTGGCGTCTTTGCGCCTAAATAGCGCGAAAGCAAAAACTAGAGGCGAGGTTAGTGGCGGTGGCAAAAAGCCGTGGAGTCAAAAAGGTGGCGGACGCGCTAGGGCTGGGAGCATTACTTCGCCTGTATTTGTCGGCGGTGGCGTGGCTCACGGACCAAGCAATAATCGCAACTATGACATTAAGATTAACAAAAAGCAAAAGCGACTAGCACTAAATTATGCGCTTTATCAAAAAGCAATGGAAAATAAGCTCTTTGTGGTGGATTCGCTAGATATTAAAAGTGGCAAAACGAAGGACGCTTTTAAAATTTTCAAAAGTCTAAATGAGCGCAACGCACTATTTGTAACGGCAAGTAATAGCGATGAGACTTTTTTGGCGTTTAGAAATTTGGCGGATTGCTATTTGGTGGATTTGGACGAAGTCAATGCGTATCTAATCGCCGTTTTTAAATGCGTAGTCATCGAAAAGGCAGCATTTGATGAGCTTATAAAAGGTGGTAAATAATGGCAGATATAACAGATATTAAATCAATAATGTATACTGAAAAGTCGCTAAGTCAGCAAGAGAGTGGCATTATTGTGGTGCAAACAGCTACAAATGTCAGCAAAAATCAACTGCGCGTGATTTTTAATGAATATTTTGGATTCAACCCTTTGCGAATCAATTCTTTGCGACAAAATGGCAAAGAGAAGCGATTTCGTGGCGTAAAAGGGAGCAGGGCGGATTTTAAGAAATTCTATATCAAAGTGCCAGAGGGCGCGAAAATAGAATCCCTAAAAGTTTAAAATGAAAAAGGATTAGGAAATGGCTATTAAGACTTATAAACCCACTACGCCAAGTAGGCGTTTTATGACAAGCCTTAGCTCTAGCGACATTACCGCTAAAGCTAGTGTGCGCTCATTGCTTAAAAAGCTAAAAGTAACCGCAGGGCGCAATAATAATGGGCGAATCACTTCTCGCCACAAAGAAGGTGGCGCGAAAAAGCTATATCGAATCATTGACTTTAAGCGCAATAAGCTAAATATCGAAGGCGTTGTTAAAGCAATCGAATATGACCCATTTAGAAATTGCCGAATCGCGCTTGTATGCTATATTGACGGCGAAAAGCGATATATTTTGCAACCAAACGGACTAAAAGTCGGCGATAAAGTTTTGGCAGCAAATGAGGGCATTGATGTAAAAGTCGGCTACTCGATGAAGCTAAAGGCGATTCCGCTAGGTAGCAT
>JBNMHH010000090.1:0-7450 GCA_050872665.1 Helicobacteraceae bacterium | reverse complement strand
TTATCCGCCGTTAATGGAGTCGCATTTGCACTTGCATAAAGCGCACCTACGCTGATACAAGTAGTTTTCAAAAAACTCCGTCTGTTAAATTCACTCATAAAATTTCCTCCTAATTAGAATTTAGATATTTTGTCGTTACCGCCGCTAAAAACCCACTTTAAAAAATTCTATAAAATGCTCCTCCTTTTGATTAGCATTTGTGAAATTAAAGCATAATTTTTTACATTTAGTTTTGATTTAAATCAAAAGTGGCAAAATTTTTATGAAAATTTATGATATTTTGCTAATAAGTGTGTAGAATCTACACAAAGTCTATGAGTTTCATAAGGGGGGGGGAATTTTTAAGTTTGTTTTAAGATTTATAACATTGTGATTCGCCGAAACAATCCACACTTTTTGTCATTGCGAGAATTTGCGTCAGCAAATTCGTGGCAATCCATTTTATAGATTTACAAATCTTATGCGAATCACTTACTTTAATTAAATCAATGTAATTGTTTTTTGATTTGTTTATCTTTTTTGGATTGCTTCGCTCGTTACACTCACTCGCAATGACGAAAGGAAGCGCATAGCTTCGCTTAAAGTGAGTGAATCGGGTATGATTTGCAAATCGCCAAAATAGATTGCCACGATTCGGCTTTGCCGAATCTCGCAATGACAGCGTGGGTCGTATCGAATCGTCATTGCGAGTGCGACTTGTCGAAGGGAAGCGCACAGATTTGTCATTGCGAGACAAATCGCAGATTCGGCGAAACAATACACACTTTTCCCTCATTGCGAGTGCTTTGCACGAAACAATCCACACTTGTCCGTCATTGCGAGTCCTTGCGTAGCAAGGGCGAAGCAATCCAAAAAAAATATGATAAATTGCCACGCCTTGCCTAAAGACAATCTTATAATGATGAGAGATTGCTTTGCGTGAATCTACACCCCACCAATCGTCATACTGAGGCGACAAAGTCGCCGAAGTATCCAAAGTGCGCGAATCTAAAGAATTAGCGAATCAATAAAGCATAAATTCAATCAAAGTGAGCGATTCGCTCTTGATTCACAAATCGCCAAAGTGGATACTTCGCTACACTGCGTTCCGCTCAGTATGACGAAGTGTTGCAAAAACTTTTGCAAGAATTTGTCATTTTTTATTTTCGCCCTATTTTCCGCCGAATCGCACATAAAGCCACCATACGGCATAGCCGATTACGCCCACGCTTAAGATGATTGCGCCAAGCCCAAGTATGATTGCCCCGCCAAAGAGTGCCATAGCCACCACCGCACTTAAAACCGCCACCACGATAATCGCGCTTAGCACGAAAATCACAATATCCATTACATTTCTACCCATTTTTCGCCTTTGAACTTTTTTAGATTCGCTTTAAGATTCGCCAAAATTTTGGGGCGAATCCTAGCGATTTTTAGCTTATAATTCATAGCAAAAATCAAAAGCTAAAAATTTTAGCCCCCGTTTAAAGGGGCTTTTTAAGAGTGTAAGAAAACTTTAATCGAATCTAAACGGATTTCTTAAAGTTCGGGTTTAGGTGTTTTTTGAGTGGATTTAGGAAGCTGTGGATATGCGATATGAGGCTTTTTGCCTCTTTATCCGAAATCTCAATGCCTAGCTGAATGCTACCCATTTCTTTTATCGCGTCAGCCAAATTCCAAATCGCGCCATTATGAAAATACGGCGCAGTTTCGGCGACATTACGCAAAGTAGGCGTTTTCACCATACCATTTTCATCGCCTTTAAAGTCGCCAAGTGAGGCAAATTTATATTTACCAGCCACTTCAAATGCCTGCATACTACCACCCAAATTCACGCCTGTATGACAAGTCGCACAGCCTTTGTCTAGGAATGTTTTTAGCCCTGCTTGTTCCTCTTTATTTAACGCCTTTTCATCGCCATTTAAAAATTTATCAAATCTTGATGGTGTGATAAGCGTTCGCTCAAAGTTCGCAATCGCATCGGCGATATTATCAAAATTCACCTTGCCATAGAGCTTTTTAAACTCCGCGACATACTCAGGCAAAGATGATATTTTCTCTACCGCGAGTTTGGCTGGAGTAACCATTTCAGGCTCAGCCTCGATTGGTCCTTTGGCTTGGTCGGCTAGAGTTTTGGAGCGTCCGTCCCAAAACTGCGCAGTGTTAAATACGGAGTTAAAAACGGTGGGCGAATTTAAATGATGAGGATTCGCCGTCCATTTATGCCCCACAGCCGCGCTTATGCCGTCCGTCCCGCCAAGTCCCAAATTGTGGCAGGTGTTGCACGAAATAATCCCACTTTTGCTAAGTCGTGGCTCAAAGTATAGCTTTTTGCCAAGCTCAGCTTTTTGCGCACTAAATGCAGTCGCCTTAATGCCATTTGCTTTCAAATAAGCATCGATTTCCTTTTGTGTGCTAGGCAGTGGCAAAAGTCCAAAATCTTTGGCTTCCTGTGCGAGATTCGCAGCATTTAAGCCAACCGCAAAAACCAATGATGATAAAAAAATAATTTTTCATCAAAAAATCTCCTTTATATGTAAAAATTTTATCGCCAAAAAAGGCGAGGCGCGATAATGCCATTAAGTTGTGAAGTAGTTGTGAAATTTGTGAAAAATTTTTGCAAAATGGGGCGAATCTTGCGAATCCGCGCCCCACCACTCGTAATACTGAGGGCCTTAGCCCGAAGTATCCAAAAAAATCAATCCACACGAAGTGCGAATCATTGCAAAAGTTTTTACTTCGTTTTGTTTTTGCAAAAAGTAGAATCCCCTCTAACCCCATAGACTCTAATCTACAAAGCGAGGTTATTTTGATTCGCTTTTTAGTCATTGATTCGCCTATAATTTAGATTCGTGTGGTTTGGATACTTCGGGCTAAAAGCCCTCAGTATGACGATAAGATTGCAATGACGATTCGGCGTAGATTCGCAAAAAATTACCACAAATCTTATAATTTTCTAGCCGAATCTAATAGTTTCTATCAAATAACTGATATTTACTCTAATAGAAATATTTGGGCATTGTCCGCAAAAGTTACACGAATCTTTAAAATTATCATCATTTTTTATTGACAATGTAGAAAAATTTGTAGTATATTTTGCCTTTATTTTACCCTTTGTTTAAAAAGGGTTAATTTTAGGAGAGTAAAAATGTGTAAATTGCTATCTTTTCTCCGCAAAGCCACATTAGCAAAAGCGATTTTTGCAATCGCGCTGCTGTCTTTAGGGGGGGGGAAAGCCTAAATTCCCTCAACGCTAAAGAACCCGCAAATTGGCTTTTTGGCTTTGGTATCGGAGCTGGAACTAGCCGAATCGATGAAAAATACCCCGAATCCGCCAAAAGTGGCTTTGGGCTAAATGAGCTACCACCACCTTACAATCAACTCGCAAACCGCGCACGAAGCACAGATACTAGCACTCAAGGCTGGGGCGTGAATTGGGAATTTTTGGTGGGCTATAAGCACTTTTTAAACGACTGGGTGGGATTTCGCTACTACGCTAATGTCGGCGCACAGCACTACAAGCACGATATTTTCACCGCAGGAAAAGTCCAAGCTGGAGTTATCGAATACACCGCAAACGCGGATTTATTGCTAAATTTTTATGATAGCCCAAACTTTACTTTTGGAATCTTAGGCGGATTTGGCGTGGGTGGGGCATATTTCGATAGCCCCGCGCTAAAGACCTATAAAGAGCAGTGGAGCTATGGCAACGCGCCTTTTACAAATGCTACGATTCACGCGGATTTAGGCAAAGTCCAAAAGCACCATTTAAGTGCGAATCTCTCCGTAGGAATGCGCTTTAATATTTTCCAAAAGATTCGCGAGGTGGGCAAACGCGTCTGCTCTAAAGGTGGCGATGGCAGACGCACTTGCCGAGTGCCGATAAGCTATCTAGAGCATAGCATAGAGTTTAACGCCAAATTCCCTATGATAACCTACCGCGCGACAGATTCGGGTGATATTGTAACTTACTACATATATTATCCGCCACAAGGAGGTAATGTTCCCGGTGGCGATTATAGACTTGGCTATGCGAATCGCCCGGGCTATGAAGTCAAAAATCCATATAAACTTACCTTGCGGTATATATTTGCATTTTAGGGAGGCGGACAATGAAAAATATTAAAAATAAAATTATCAAAAATCTTTTTGCCATAGTCATAGTCATAGCACTAGCGGCGATGTTTTTGGGGAATTATCTCTACTCCAAAGAGCCTACAAATATAATGGTAGGCGTAGGAATCGGCGCAGGATATAGCAAACTAGACATTGTGCATTCACACGCCTCAAACTTCCCACTGCAAGGAGTCGACCCAAATAATCCGCGCGAAGATTTATGGGCAGCACAAAGCGATAGAAACACTAGCTCGTGGGCTGTGGCGTGGGAATTTTTGGTAGGATATAAGCATTTTATAAATGATTGGGTGGGATTTAGATACTATGGCAATGTCGGCGTCCAGCACTACCAAGCCATCTCGCTAGGCGATAAATCTCAAAAGATAGGATTTGTGGATTACACGCTAAATGCGGATTTGCTAATCGACTTTTGGGAGAGCGAATTTTTCGCTGTGGGAATGTTTGGCGGATTAGGATTCGGCGGGACTAGCTTTGATAAAAAGGCGATTACGCGATATATGGCAGTTTATGATAGAGATAGTGGGCAACCTATCGGCTTGGCAAATATCAATAAGCACTTTTTTAATGTCAATGCGAGTGTGGGACTGCGCTTTACGATTTTCCAAAAAAATCGCCTTGTAAAGTCCAAAGTGTGCGATGAATATGTCGAGGGCAAACGCGTCTGCCGAGTGCCGATTTACTACATAGGACACGGCATTGAGATTAACGCGAAATTCCCGCTAATGGACTATCGCGCCACAGCAATGCCTGATATTATAAAGATAAATGATGGTAGCGCAGATGGCAGGTGGGTTTCACGCCCCGAATATGTCGTAAGCAATCCATATCGCATTACGATTCGTTATGTGATTGATTTTTAGGTGAGATTTAGCGCGAATCTTTTTAAAGATTTACGATATTATTTCGCCTATTTTTTTCTCAAGGACGGATTTTTGAAAAATTTAAGGACAAAATATTTTGCCACCGCATTGCTTTTAATTGCTATGGTGGGCGCATTAAGTGCAAAAGAGAGTGCGAATTGGATTTTTGGCGTGGGCGTGGGCTATGGCGCAACGCAAATTGATATAAAATACCCCGAATCTTCTCGCAATCAGCTAGGAATCGCAATCGGTGGCGGACAAAATACTTGGATAAGCTACAATCCGGGCATAAACTCTACCTCAAAAAGCTGGGGGCTAAGCTATGAAATCCTAGTAGGCTACAAACACTTTGTCAATGAATGGATAGGATTTCGCTACTATGCAAATGTCGGCGCACAAAACTACAAAGATGAGCATTTCTCAAACAACAAAAACACAATCGGCGTCATCGAATACACCGCAAACGCGGACTTGCTTATAAACTTTTATGATAGCCCGAGCTTTAGCTTTGGAATCTTAGGCGGATTTGGCGTGGGCGGAGCGACATTTGATAGCGCGGTGCTAAAGCAATATGAGAGCGATTGGGGCGCAGCGACAGACTCCACGCAATTTAATGGCGAGGCTATGTATGCAGGGATTGGCACAACTTACAAATATCACTTTAGCGCGTCTGCTAGTGTGGGTGTGCGATTTAACTTTTTTCAGCAGATTCGCGCAGCTGGGCAAGTGGTATGTAGCGCGGGAGGCGATGGTAGGCGAAGTTGTAAAAAGCCCATAGCTAATTTAGAGCATAGCATAGAGGCAAATGCGAAATTCCCTATACTCACATACTACGCCACCAAAGCGGGAGATACGATAGCCACAAGAATCCCAAATCAAAATAATTGGCTACGCGGTATTTCAAATCGCCCGGGCTATGAAATCAAAAATCCATATAAATTCACACTGCGCTATATCATAGCATTTTAGGGGGCGGATATGAAAATGAAATTATTTGCATTATCATTGCTTGGAATCGCCCTTGCGCCACTTTTTGCTAAAGAACCCGCAGGGATAATCATCGGCGCAGGTGTGGGCGAGGGACGCAGTGAGATGAGCATAGAACACGCACATATCGCTAAATATCCACTCCAAAGCCTAGACCCAAATAACCCACTCGCACCACAATGGACGCCACAAGTGGATAGCAGTGCTGGTTCGTGGGCTATTGCGTGGGAGCTTTTGCTAGGATATAAGCACTTTTTAAATGACATTATCGGCTTTCGCTACTACGCAAATGTCAGCGTCCAGCACTACAAGCCCGTAACTTATGCTTCCAAAACGCAACCTATCGGCTATGTGGATTACACGCTTAATGCTGATGTGCTATTTAACTTTTATGATAGTGAAATCTTTACCTTTGGAGTGCTTGGCGGTGTGGGGCTAGGCGGAATGAGCCTTGATAGAAAGGCGATTAACGAATACGAATCCATTTACAACGCAAACGCGGGAGTTATACCTATTGGCGCATCTGATATTACCAAGCATTTTTTTAAATGTGAATTTTAGCGCGGGTGTGCGAATGATATTTTTTCAAAAGACGACTATTAAGGGTGGGATTCGTAGTTGCGATAATTTCTCGCAAGGTAGGCGTTCTTGCACAACGCCCTCTGCCTACATAGGACACGGATTTGAAGTGGTGGCGAAATTCCCCGTGCTGACTTATAATGCCACTACGCCAGACTTTGTAATGTCCACGCAGGGCAATACGATTACGGACTTTCGCTCCCGCCCGGGCTATAAAATCAAAAATCCGTATCGATTCACCTTTAGGTATGTGGTGGAATTTTAGATTTGGATTGCTTTGCGTGAATCGGCGATTCGCCCTTGCAATATGACAGCGTGGTGTAGATTCGTCATTGCGAGGCGATTTTGGCGAATCGCCGAAGCAATCTACGCCTTTTTTTGTCATTGTGAGATTCGGCAACACCGAATCGAAGCAATCCACCTTTTTTCGTCATTGCGAGAAAATCCGTAGGATTTTCGTGGCAATCCACAAAATACACACGAAGCGCAAATCTGCGCCTCCACTCGTCATACTAAGCGAAACGCAGTGTAGCTAAGTATTCACTTTTGCAATTTGCAAATCAAATGCAAATATCTCACTTTAAGCGAATCTACCCAAATCAAAAGTTTTTGCTACTTTTTGCTTTCGCAAAAAGTAGAGTCCTCTTTCTCTCGTCATTGCGAGATTCGGCTACGCCGAATCGAAGCAATCCACAAAAAAATAAATAAATTTCCAAATATCCACAAATCTTTAAGAAAATTTTTAGTGAAAATTACTAGAATCCCAAAATTACTTTACTAAAAAAATAAAAGGGCAACATTTTGATAAACAATGGCGAATCCACAATCCACATAAATCAAACAAACCTAAATAGATTATGCCATAGATTCCCACGCTCCACGCCTTTTGTTAAATTATATATATATAT
>JBNMHH010000089.1:0-7477 GCA_050872665.1 Helicobacteraceae bacterium | reverse complement strand
TTTCTGTCCTAATTTGCGCATTTGCATTGAAAATAAATTCTCTACTTTTTTGCGTCCTATCCTCATCAACAACGGCGATTTTTTGCTTATGCAAGACATCATTTAAATAAGGGCTTGGGTAGAAAAACGCGTAAAACACATTCCCCGCGATGATTACCACCATAATCGAAAAGCTAGTGATGATGACTGTTAGCTCACGCGTGATTAAGTCAAAAATATCCGCAAAAAGCGAAGCCACGCGGTTTAAAAAGGCAATCACACTTATTTCACGCAGTTAGCACCGCTTTTTGTTTGTAGATAAGAATCCCTAAGATTCCAAATAATAAAAATATAAGATTATAGGCGATGAATCGCATACTAAAATCCGCTCCAAGCCCATAATTTGCCTGTTGCATATAGACTTCCAAATACTTTGTAATCGGCAAAATCTTACCCCAAAATGTCGCAAAGGCTTCCATATTATTGATAGGATATGTGATGCCCACAAATGCGAGGCTTGGCGCGGCATAAACGGCTGCAATGCTTATGGCGCGGGTATGTGAGCGAATGAGTGCGTAGAGAAAAATGCCAATGCTATTATACGCCAAAATCGTTACAAACGCACAAAGCGCGATAGTTGCGATATTATGGACGCTAATATCGCTAACGAATCCAAGATTATAAAAGCTAAGCATTAAGATTCCCCACCACGCAAAGAAAATCAGCGTATTTATTAGCACCTTAATGCTTAAATGCGTGTAAAATGCGCGAATCTTATTTTGCTTATTTAAAATATGCCCCACATCTCGTTCATCATACGCCATAAAGCTAATCATACATAAGATTATAAAAAGCTGCCACAGACAAGGAATGAGAGCGGGTAAGAGAAACGCCGCAAAGTCGCTATTTGGATTATAAAGCGCGATAATTTGAGGCAAAATATCCACGCTTTTGCCCATCGCAAGAGTTGTATTGGCACTTGAAGCGATATTTTTGCTAAATTTTAATTTGACATTTTCGTTTGCTAAAATCTGCGTTAGCGCACTTTGGATATTTTTGCCAATAAAAACTAACTCGGCATTGTAATAAATAGGGAGATTCGTGGGGACGCCTTTTTTGGCATTTTGCTCCAAATCTTTTGGCAAAACCACAAGCGCGTAAATTTCCTTTGCGCTAATGGCGTTTTTTGCCTCTAGGACGCTATTATAGCGACTTTGAATGCTTAGCGTTGCGCTTGATTCGATATTAAAGGCGATATTACGGCTCGTTTGGGAGTTATCAAAATCCACAATGCCAATAGGCAAATCACGCACGATACTTTCACTCAGCGTCATATACACAAAACTCGCCGTAAAAAGTGGCATAACAAAGCACATAAATAAAAGAAATTTGTCTTTTAAAAAATGTCTTAGCTCAATTTGCAGTGCTTCAAACATTCGCGCCCCTTAATGCGCTATTTGATTAAGACGCTCATTCCAGCGCGTAGATTTTCAATCTCATCAATGATATTTGCCTCCACTTCAAAGGATTTCATATCATAGCTATTTTTGCGATTCGTAGCTTTCCAAGTGGCAAATTCGCCCATAGGCGAGATATATCGCACTTTGAATCGCCCATCTTTTTGCAGCGCAGGGATAAATGCACTAAATTCACTTCCTACTTGGAATTCCTCTAATCTATCCTCCGTAACGCTAAAGCGCAAATAAGCATTTTTCATATCAAGCACCAAAACCACGGGGAATCCGCTAGGGGATAGCTCATTTTTATGAATCAAAACATTGCTAACCTCCCCGCTCACAGGCGAAAATGCCTGAGTATCTTTGGCATAAGATTGCACTTCGGTTAGCATTCCTTTGGCGGCGCGTTCTTTTTGTTTGACAGCCTCTTTTGTTTCCTTTGTCGCGCCCTCTAGAGCTAATTTGTATTGTTGATAGGCGGTATTTGCGTTAAATTTCGCGCTTTTAAAATTTGTCTCTGCCTCATCACGCTTTTGCAAACTAACCACGCCACTATCATAGAGATTTTGCACCCTTGTGTAAGTCTTTTCAGCTAGTTCTGCCATTGATTTTGCCGCTAAATAGACTTCCTTTGCACTTTGAATCGTCTGCGCCCTTGTGCCTTTATCCGCCTCGATTCGCAAGGCTTTTGCGCCCTCGTAATTCGCCTTTGCTTGTTCGATTTTCGCCTCTAACTCAGGGCTATGAATCGTATAAGCCAAGTCATTTTCTTTGATAAAGTCGCCTTTTTTTACAAAGAGTTCATTTACGCGCCCTGCGATTTTGGAGCTTATGCTATATTGCGTAGCTTCGATTTGCCCTTGAATGAATACTTCTTTTGGCTTATGCGCGGTGTAAAAGCTATACCCAAGCCACGCCACAATCGCCACCAAAATGGCGAAAACCGCCGTGATTTTTATCGTTTTTAATGGATTCATTACTACTTCCTTTTATTGATTTTGCTTTTCATAAAATGTCCAAAAACTCTCCATATCATTGGTGATAGCATAGAGTTTAGCAAGTGCTATGGCATAGCGATATTGGCTATTTTGCGCATCGATTTTTGCCAAAGATAGCTGATTTCTCGCATCGCTAACTTGCACCGTGCTTGCCATACCATTGATAAATGCCTTTTCTTGGAGATTTAGATTTTCGGTGGCTAGTTCAATCGTGGAGCTGTGATTTTTATAGCTCTCTTTGGCGGAAAGCACCTCTTTGTAAGTGCTCTCAATCAATAGCAAAATGTCGCTTTTTGCTTGGCGATGGAGATAATCCACCTCATTTTGCGCGATTTTACTAGCTTGATATTTGAAGATTCGCCCACTTGTGCTAATAAGCGACATTTTTGCCGTGATTCCCACAAACCAGCTTGGAATCGCGCGATTTAGCATTGTATTATTCGCCTTTAGCACATATCCGCCATAAAGCCCCACAGTGGGTAAAAAATTGCCAAATTCGATTTCGGTAAGCTCTTTTGTTTGGAGTTTTTTAACCTCTAGGCTCTTTAGCGCAGGATAGGCGGAAATGGCGGTGTCCTTGTAATATTGCAGTGGCTTTAGCTCCGCATCTAGCGCGGTTACTAGCTCGGAAGTTAGCGTTAGATTCATAATCTCGCCACTCTCACTTAGCTCCACGCTATTAGTTAGATTTTCATCTTGCAAAATCGTCTTAAACGCCAAAAGCGCAATGTCAAGCGCGTCTTTTGCCTCGTGGGTTTTGTTTTTTGCCTTGTCATACTCGACTTTCGCGCCTAAAAATTCAATCTTTGCGATTTGCCCATTTTCTTGTAATTTTTTGGCGTTATTTAAATGCGCTAATGCGCCTAACTCGCCGTCTTTAAGCGTTTTATGCACATCATAGCTTAATTTCACGCCAAAATAAGACTTTACTAGCTTTTCAAAGAGATTGATTTTATTTAGTTGCATTAAAAGTTCGCTGTCTTGGATATTTAGCTTTGCCATTTTTAGCGCGGATAGTCGCTTACCGCCCGTGTATATGGGATAAACAGCGTTTATGATTCCAAAGGCAAAGTGATTTTTATGTAAATCTAGTTGCATTGAGGGCAAGGTTATTGTTGGCATATTCGGCAGTGTGATAGGCGGAATATCTATATCAATGTGAGTTTTTTCCATAAAAGTGTAATTCCCCACTATGTCAATCTCGGGGGCGAACAGCATATATGCGCCAGATTTTAGCTTTTGTGCCTTTTGCACCGCGCTTTGCGATGCCTTAAGGCTGTCGTTGTTTAGCAAAACCTTATCATAAGATTCGCGGATACTTAGGGTGCTGTGGTGTTTTGGGGCTTCTTTGATGATTGTAAGCGAATCTAGCGTAGTGGAATCGCTCGAATCTTTTGAATCGCCCAAATCCTTTGAATCGCCTTGATTCGCGCCTAAATCTTTTGAATCTGCGCTTGATTTTATAGATTCGGTGCTAGATTCACTTGAATCTATGCTTGAATCCGCATTTGATTCGCACCACGCCACGCTAAAAAACAGATTCACACATAATATTGCTAAAAATATTTTTTTCACGCTATTGTCCTTTATTGTGCTATTTTTGGCTGTAAAATACCATATCAATGCCAGATTTTACCACATCGCTAAAATTTGCGTCTAAATAATACAAATTGTTTATGTCGCTTAGCTCTTCGACAATGCCTTTTGCCGTTACGCCGTGATGACAATATAAAATGACGCTTTTATCGGCATTTTCTTGTGCGATGAGTGCGATTCGCTTGGGGGATTCGACATTTATGGCGTCTTTTATGTGGTCAATTAGAAAATATCCTCGTGCGCGGACATCAATGATAATTGAATCATTTATTTTTGCTTTGAAATCCTTTAGTTTGAGCGATTTGTCCATTTTTTGTCCTACCAAAATTTAATCCACGATTTTACGCAATAAATGATTAAAATTTTATAAAAAATTTGTGGAATCGCACAATTCTTTTGTAGGCAAACAAATATAGTGTGATAAAAAGCGCGATAAATGCGATTAAAATCACACTTTGCCAGTAGCAAAAAATGGGTGCGAAAATAAAAGGCGCACTAAAAGCTAGTAAAATTAGCGTGGTTTTGGGATTTGAATGCGTGATTCGCTTAAAAATCAGCATATGCAAGTGGAGCGAATCAGGTTGCATTGCGGAGCGGTGGCAAATATATTTTTTGCGCCATATAGAAAAAAGCACCTCAAACACAGGATAAATCATCACGCAAAGCCCATAATATGCGCTTACAAAGTGGCTACGATTCGCACTATTTTCGCTAATTTGTGGCAGTGAATCTTGCGCATATTGCAGTGAATCTTGCGTTAAAACTACTAGCAAAAATGCGAGTAAAAATCCCACCAAATACGCCCCGCCGTCTCCTAAAAAGATTTTGGCGTTTGGAAAATTTAACACCAAAAATCCCAAAACCACGCTAATAAGCACAATTGCGATATAAAAAACCGCCTCATTCCCCACAATCGCGCTAACAACGGCGATACTACTTAGCACCAAAAGCGCAAATCCCCCAGCCAAGCCGTTAAATCCATCGATGATATTCATCGCATTTGTTACGCCCACCATACAAAATAGCGTGAAAATCACCGCAAAGCCGTAAGGCAAGGCGAATCCAATATCAACAAGCACACAATTTGGAAAAATCATAATCGCACTTAAAACGGCACTTGTTTGCAAAATAAGGCGAATCTTTGGACTTAAAGCATAGTTAAAATCCTCCAAAATCCCGCTTACAAAGATAAAAATGGACGGAATGATTAGTGCCAAAAATTTTGCCTCGATTTTGCCAAAAACCACAAGCAAGGCGATTCCCACGCAAAATGCCACAAAGATTCCAATCCCGCCACCGCGCGGAATATCGCCAAAGTGCATTTTTTGTGGCTTTGGATTAGAATCTTTATCCATTATTTTGCCCGTGCGTTTAGCGATTTTTATCATCGCACACGAGATTGCAAAGCTTACAAAAAATAAAAAAACAAACATATTTTTACCACTTTTTTTATGTATCTCATAAAATTCACACAATTTTTTCCCACTGATATGCACTTTTAATAATATAATCAATATCATTAAATTTAGGACGCCACGAAGTTTGCGCCAAAATCTTTGCGTTATTTGAGATAAGAATCGCAGGGTCGCCCTCACGGCGCTGGGATTTCACCACCTTAAAATCCACACCGCTAATCTCTTTAACCTTTGCAACCACCTCTTTTACGCTAAAACCTTTGCCATAGCCGACATTAAAAACCGCACTTTTATTGCCACTCTCCAAAAACTCAAATGCGCTTAAATGCGCATTTGCCAAGTCATCAATGTGGATATAGTCCCTAATGCAACTGCCGTCTTTTGTCTCATAATCCTCGCCAAATATGCTCATACTAGGGCGTTTCCCCACCGCGCATTCACAAGCGACTTTGATTAAATGCGTGGCATTCGCACTTCGCTGCCCAAGCCCAGCCTTTTTGGCATAATCATTACCGCCATAAGCCCCCGCCACATTGAAATATCGCAGTGCTACGAATCTAAAATCATCATTTGCCAAAGCGGTGTCGCGCAAAATCATCTCACTCATCATCTTTGAGCTACCATAGGGATTGATAGGGGCAAGTGGCGAATCCTCGCTCACAGGCATACTTTTTGGCTCTCCATAAACCGCAGCCGTAGAGCTAAAAATAAAGCGATTCACGCCACAATCCACGCAGTTTGCGATAAGATTTAGCGTATTTTTGGTGTTGTTGCTGTAATATAAAAGCGGTTTTGCCACCGATTCAGGCACGATTAAGGACGCGGCAAAATGCACAACCGCATCAAACTTATTGCTTTGAAATAGCTTTGCCACTGCGTCAAAATTGCCCAAATCCATTTGGATAAATTCGATTCGCTCCCTAAAATCTCTCTGTAAAAACGCCACATTTTCCATAAATCCGCTTTGCAAGTTATCAATGATTGTGATTTTGCAATCCGTTTGTGCCAAAAACGCTAATGCCGTGTGAGAGCCGATATATCCCGCCGCGCCTGTGAATAAAATATGCTTCATCGCTAAAAATCCTTGCCTTAAAAAAATAGTCGCAATTATATAAAAATTTTGGTTTAAAATGTATTGTCATTGCAAATGTAATAAAATCGCAAGAAACAAATCTGTGTCTTATCATCGTCATTGCGAGGAAGCAAAGCGATTTCACTGTCATTGCGAGGGAACAAAGCGACCGAAGCAATCTAAAATCACATAGATTGCTTTGGCAATAAAACGCCTCGCAATGACTATAAAGTGTGGATTTGATAAGCAGTGGAAATTGCAAGTAAAATAAACCTGCTAGGTTTAAAGAAATGCATTGCGAATCTATGAATCTTACTCGAATCCACGCGCGAATCTTAGGTTTGAATCATCGCAATTTATCTAACTCTTTGTGTAGTTTATTTATTTCACTGCCGATTGCGCTAATTTTTGCAAATTTTTCAGTTGCGCCTTTGGCAAAATCGCGTGGTATTTCAATGGCGTAAATCGCATTTAAATCAATGCTTTTGCGCTCCGCCTCAAAGTAAATGTCGCGCAAAATTTCTTGCACTTTTTTGCTAAAGAGATGACAAAAAAGCCCCAATGCTTCATCTTTATTTTTCGCGCGTAGGACGATGATTCCAGCGTTTGCAATTTTGGGGCTTTTGCCCTCGCCGATGATTGTTAGCTTGGGGTTGATGCCACGCAGGGATAGCAAAATGTCATAGGGTTTTAGGCGACTTTTTTCAATCTTATCTTGGTCGCCGATATGCGTTTCCACCGCGCCTTCATCGATGAATCCAAACTCATTAAAATTCACAATGCCGATATTTAGGTATTTTTGCGCATTTGATGCTTTGGTGCTATAAATCCGCACACCACGCAAAATTTTCACGCCTATGTCTGCAATGCAATGCTTTTTCGCGCTATTTGGGTTTGATTCGCGCTTTTTTAGGTAAATCTGTGCGCGTAAGTCATTTGTGTCAATCTTAGTATAAGGCG
>JBNMHH010000088.1:0-7484 GCA_050872665.1 Helicobacteraceae bacterium | reverse complement strand
CCTTTATGTCGCGGATTGCTTTAGGCTAGGGCTTAGTATCGATGAAGTGGCGGAGTTAAGCCAGATTGATAAGTGGTTTTTAAGCCAAATCTATGAGCTAGTGAGTGAGGAGGGACGCGTAAGTAGCGAAATCTTGCGCGACTCTCAAGCTATGCGCAATCTCAAATCGCAAGGCTTTAGCGATAAAATGCTAGCACGGCTTCTAGCGCAAAATGAGGGCGTGGAGATGAGTGAGGGCGAAATCTATATGGCGCGAAAGGAAATGGGCGTGGTGGCGCGGTATGAGGAGGTGGATACTTGTGCGGCGGAGTTTCCGAGTTTGACGAATTACCTATACTCCACGATTCCCACCAATCCTTTGGGCAATTCGTCTTTGGGTAGTCATTTGGGCAATCCCTCCACCTCGTTTCACTGCGGCGCACGCTCAAGTGCGCCTCATTCGCAAGGCGAAGCGATTACCCAAAGCACCACTGCAAATACTAGAATTGTAGAATCTGCAAATCCGTCATTGCGAGAATCGCGAAGCGATTCGTGGCAATCCACAAACGAATTGCGTGGAAGTATTTTTGATGAGAAATCGGGGTTGTGTAGCCACGAGCGAGAAAATAAGACTAAAGTGTCTATGATTGCTTCGTTGCACTCGCAAATTCTACGAATTGACGAAGCGAGTGGCAAACTCCCCGATTTATCGCACCCAGCGGGTTGCAAGGCGTTAGCCGAAGCAAAAAAAGACAACGCGCAAAAAGTCCTAATCATCGGTGGGGGACCAAATCGCATCGGGCAGGGCATCGAATTTGATTATTGCTGTGTGCATTCTAGCTTTGCGTTGCGTGATTTAGGCATTCAAAGCATAATGTATAATTGCAATCCAGAGACCGTTAGCACGGATTATGATACAAGCGATACGCTTTATTTTGAGCCTATCGACTTTGAGCGTGTGCGTGCCGTGATAGAGCGCGAAAAGCCCGATGGTATCATCGTGCATTTTGGGGGACAGACGCCACTCAAACTCGCTAAAAACCTCACCACAATCGGGGCAAAAATCATCGGCACAAAGGCATCTGTAATCGACACGGCGGAGGATAGAGAGAAATTTGCCGCGTTTGCGCAAAAACTAGAGCTAAATCAACCCCAAAATGGTAGTGCCACAAGCAAAGATGAAGCCTTTGACATAGCGCATAAAATCGGCTATCCCGTGCTCGTGCGCCCAAGCTATGTGCTAGGCGGGAGGGCTATGCGTATCGTGCAGAGCGATGAGGAGCTGCGCGTGTATATGGACGAGGCGGTGAAAGTGAGCGAGGATAGCCCCGTGCTGATTGATAAATTCCTAGACCACGCCACCGAGCTAGATGTCGATGCGATTTGTGATGGGGAGGAAGTCTATATCGGGGGGATTATGCAGCATATCGAGGAAGCTGGCGTGCATAGCGGGGATAGCACGAGCGTTTTGCCAAGCATAAGTATTGATGAGAAAATGCTAGAGGCGATTCGCACAAAAACCGAGCAAATCGCCCTAGAGCTAGGAATCATAGGCTTATTAAACATACAATATGCGATTTATCAAAATACGCTTTATATCATCGAGGTAAATCCGCGTGCCTCACGCACGGTGCCTTTTGTGAGTAAGGCGACAGGGATACCACTAGCCAAAGTCGCCACACGCGTAATGTGGAATGTGGCGAAAAATTCGTCTTTGGGCGCACCTTTCGCACTTGGAGGAAATTTTGGGGAATCAACAGACTCCAAGTCTAGTTTTATCCCCAAAATTTCCTCCAAACACAAAACTTCCACCGCAAATACTAGAATTGTAGATTCAAAGTCCAAAGATTCGTCATTGCGAGGCGATTCGATGGAATCGCCGAAGCAATCCACACAAAAACAAAACGCAAATTCTAGTATTGTGAGTGAGAAATCGGGGTTGTGTAGCCACGAGCGAGGAAATAAGACTGATTCGTCTATTGACGAAGCGAGTGGCAAATCTCCCCGATTTATCGCCACAAGACG
The DNA here is from genome assembly GCA_050872665.1 of Helicobacteraceae bacterium. Classification (GTDB taxonomy): domain Bacteria; phylum Campylobacterota; class Campylobacteria; order Campylobacterales; family Helicobacteraceae; genus NHYM01. The sequence continues at coordinate 5,480 of JBNMHH010000088.1, read as the reverse complement.
AATTTGCAAAGGCATTTTAAGGGAGGCATTGAAGTTTTATGACACTTACAATCGCATAGATTTCACTGCCAAACCACTGCAACACAAAGCCCTTCGCCACATTTCCGTCAAAGAATCCGTATTCCCTTTTAGCAAATTAAGCGGTGCTGATGTCATTTTGGGACCCGAGATGAAAAGCACGGGCGAGGTTATGGGGATTTCTAGTAGCTTTGCGATGAGTTTTGCAAAGAGCCAAATCGCTTCTAAAAATGTCATTCCATTGCAAGGCAGTGTGCTTTTGTCCGTGGCAGACGGCGATAAGCCCGAGATAGCGCGAATCGCCAAAGAGTTTGCCAAACTCGGCTTTAAGATTTATGCGACAGGCGGGACATTTGACTGCCTTGAATCGCACAAAATCAAGGCGGAAAAGGTGTTAAAGATAAGCGAGGGACGCCCCAATATCCACGATTTACTGACAAACGGCGAGATTTGTTTGCTGGTAAATACGAGCGATAATAAGTCTAGCAAAGATGACGCAAGGACGATTCGCGCCCAAGTTGTGCGCCTCAATCTGCCCTATTTTACGACTATCGCGGGGACAGCTGTGGCATTACAGGCGATTAAAGAATTGCGTAAAAATTCGCCAAATACCGCAAAACCACTGCAGGATTATTTGGATTTAAAAGCCGATTCAATCCCCAAAAGTGCAAAAAAATGAATGCGCAAAAAAATGCACTAAATATAAAAAATGTCGTTTTTCTCGCACAATGCGATACGACAGCGGGATTTTTAAGTGCGAATGAAACGCGTATCAACGAGCTAAAAAATAGCCCCAAAGATAAAGCGATTTTACGCGAATCGTGTGATTTGTCGCATATAAAGGCTTTTAGCCGAATCCCGCGCATTTTGCAAAAACACCTGCGCCGTGCCAAAAAAACAACATTTATTTTTGATAATAATCTATCGTTTCGCGTGGTGGGCGAATCGTATTTGGATAGCGAATCACACGAATCGCATTTGCGTGGCGAATTGCGCGAGTCAAACAAATCATACAAATTTAGCCAAAATCTACACCATAAATTTCTAAAGCAATTTGGCACACTTTTTTCATCATCGGCAAATCAAAAAGGTAAGAAATTTGAAAGAAATTTTGCGCTAAATTGTGCGGATATTATTGTGAGCGATAATCGTGGTTTTTTTGAGGATTCGCCATCATCGATTTTTCGCGTAAAAAAGTCCAAAATAAGGAAGATTCGATGATTGAAAAGATATTTTCTACTTGCGCTTTTGGAGCAATCTATGGACTATTTCCTATCATATTATTTTATGGTGGAATTTATGCAAGTTATTTTCCACACTATGAGATTAAAGAATATTTCAACAGCTTTTTTATGCAAAATCTAAATGGCTATTTTTACGCGATATTCGGGCTTTTTAGCGGTATCGCCTTTGTGTATAATGGCAATTTTCTAAAGATTTTATACCTTATTTGCGCTATTACGCTATCCCTTACTTTTATCCCGCCTGTGGGCAAAAATATAGGCGATAGGCTTTTTTTGCGTGAAAATACTAAAATCGTCCAAGAGGGCAAAACCCAGCTTGTGCGCGTGATTTACAAGGATAAATACAAATTTTATTATAACACCGATGAAAATCCAAAGGTTGTGAGAGTGAATCTAAATGCGAATCGATAAATTTCTAAATACTACAAATATCCTAAAACGGCGCAGTGTAGCACAAGACTTAATCAAAAATAATTTAGTTAGCATAAATGGTGTGGTTGTCAAACAAAGCAGAGAAGTCAAAATCGGCGATATTGTGGAAATAAAATTTTTAGAATACACCAAAAAATACAAGATTTTAGCAATCCCTGAATCCAAAAATATCCCCAAAAACGCAAAAAATAATTTTGTCGAAGAAATATAAGAAATTTATATGAGAATAATTATAGATTCGCCACCGCATTTTTGATAATTCTAACAAATCCAAAAATCTTTATACTCTCCCACCAAAACGGAATGAATCTTGCTATAATTTTGCAATTATGATTCGGATAAAAATCTAACATAAATCACACAAATAAGGGGGCAAAATGAGATTTGCGGTAATATTGCTATTTTTGGTAAGCGCGGTTTTTGGCGCGGGGCTTAGCTTTGACTTTGTCGATGCGCGAAAAAAAGGCTACACGGACAAAGAGATTTTGGATTATGTGGCAAAAAATGTCAATGGATATGACATTTCCGCGCTTCGCTCGGCGCGATTAAGCGACAAAGAAATCGTGGATTTTTTCATTCAACGTGATTCGGTTAGCTCACAGATTATCGCGCTCCAAAAAAGCGTAAGCGATAGCGGGGGCAAAAGCAAGGTTTATCCTGAGGAAGTCTCCACGCATTTGGCTTTGGGGTGCAAGATTTACACGGGCAAGGCAAAGCCACAAAGCGATGGGTGGAGCTACATTGCCAAGCTCACGGATTTTGCAAAAGCCGCATACACCACCGCATATCTCAACGAAGCAAATTATTTTGACATAAATAGCGCGAACGGCGTTAGCCTAAAAGATATTTGTGGCGCGTGGTTAGATAGGCTAAACACAAAAGAGGAGATTAAGAAACTCTACGCGCTCTCCCTTGTCAAGGAAATCACAAGCCTTGTAAAGCAACGAAAAGCCCTAGTGCTTGATTGAAAAAGGTGCTAGAAAAATGCGCGTTAGTAGGTTTGTGTGCGGTATCATTGTCGCATTAAGTGCGAATCTTGCCCTGTGCGAGGATTTGCAAAGCGGATTTAATATCATCTCATCAACGCCACTTGATGAGGAAATAAGCGAAAATGATTTGGATAAATTCGTGCGTGAGGGCATTTTAGACAAAGATGAAATGCAAGGCATTAGGCAAAGCGGACGCAGTTTTGAGGAGGATTTTAAAGAGGAAGATTCGCGCACTTTGGCAAATATCTACCGCAAGTTTAACACCAAAAATGCCGAATCTAGTGGCGATTCAAGCAATTCAAGCCCCGATGGCATAGCCAAAACGACTGATGAGGAAGTCCCGCTTTTGTTAGAAAATGTCTATGGACATATTGGATTTTTTGGCAAAAGTAATTGGCTAAATAAAAGCGTAGGCGGGAGTTACGGCGTATTTAGCGCGTCTGTGGGGCTAATGTATGATTTTCAAAAATCCGTATTTTTGGATTTAGGCATTTATGGAATGAGCCCCATTGTGGGCGGAAAATTGCAAGGCAAAGTGGCAGATTCGCGAATCCCTAGCTCTTTTGTGGCGAATCGCGCAAGTGTGAAATATGTCGCAAAAGATGAATTTCAAAACGATGTTTTTGACATTACCGCAGGGCGATTTATCGCGAGGCGGGATTGGATTCGCAACTTTGTGCAGGGCGTTAGCGTAAATGCGAATTACGAGTGGTTTAAGCTGTGGTTAGATTGGGTTGATGACCAAGCTGTCGCAAATAGAGAGTATCTCACGGATTTTAACGCCTTTAAAACGCGCTATAACGATAGGTGGCTTATCGCAACGGGCTTGGGTGCGAGTGTATTTGGCATTGATGTGTTGCCATATTATTATTATTTTAGCGGGAATCTCTGGGCTGTGGGCGGAAAGTTGGGATTAGACATTGATTTTGCAAATAAAAAATGGCGTAGCGTAACAACGGCGCATTATGTCTATGCAAAAAATAAACGCGATTTTCGCGCTAGTGAGGTGGATTTGGCGCGTGATGAAAGCCAAATAATGTGGATTGAGGAAGTCTTTCGGTGGCGCAGTAATAATAAAATCGCAAGTTTTGGCGTAGGCTATGTCCGCATTTTTGGCGCGAAATTTGAGCTATCAAATGTCGGCAATATCTCGCGCTTTGAGAGCTACAATACGCAAGGATACGGCATTTTAGGCGCAGGTGGGATTGATAATGGCGGAAATTCTAGCAATCTATTTTTCGCCGATACGCAGAGCTTTTATGGATTTGTGGGATTTAAAATCGATGATTTTTCGATGATGTTTTTGGGGCGCAATTCGCAGGGTAAAAACAGCTTTAGCGAATCCACGCAAAGCGTTTTGCAAAATATTACAAATCTAAATCAGCATCAATACTCACTTAGTGCTAGGTGGCGAATCATTGAGGGGCTTTATGTCGGCGGTGTGGGCGCATTTATGTTAGAAAACAAAGTCAATAAAAGCTACGCGAAAGGTTATATCGAATTTAAGATATAATTGCGTTTTAAAAGATTCGTGCTTTTGCCACGAATCGCAAAACCCTTAAGGACAAACAATGAGCGACATTTTAGAGCTATTGCAACGCGCTAAGACAGCGCAAAAAATCATCGCAAATCTTAAAGATAGTTCGCGTAATGAAGTGCTAAACGCAATGGCAGAGGCGATATTTGCAAATCAAAGTGCGATTTTGAGCGCGAATCAAATCGATATAAAAAACGCAAAAGATTCGGGGTTACCAAGCCCAATGATTGCGAGGCTTACGCTAGATTCCAAGCAAATAAAATCAATCGCAGAGGCGATTAGAGATATTGCAAGGCTAAAAAGTCCGCTGGGACGCATAATTGACGGGTGGGAGACGCACAAAGGACTAAAAATCCAAAAAGTTAGCGTCCCTATCGGCGTCATCGCAATGATTTATGAATCGCGCCCTAATGTAACAAGCGATTCCGCCGCGCTGTGCTTTAAAAGTGGCAATGTTTGCATTTTAAAAGGTGGCAAAGAGGCACTGCACTCAAACAAAGCCATAGTGGCGGTAATGCACGAGGTTTTGGGTAGATTCGCATTGCCAAAAGAGGCGATTTGCTTTATCGATAACCGCGAAGCCACCGAATCCTTGCTAAAATGCGATAGTTTCATCGATTTAGTCATTCCGCGCGGTGGGGAAAAGTTGATTGCTTTTGTGAGCGAAAACAGCACGATTCCAGTTATCAAGCACGATAAAGGCGTGTGTCATCTCTACATTCACAAGGGTAGCGAGGCGCAAAGCGCGATTGACATTGCGCTAAATGCCAAAATCTCCAAACCCTCCGCGTGTAATAGTATCGAGTGCATTTTGGTGCATAGGGATTTTGCGCATTTGGCGGATTTGGTAAAAGCGTTGCAAAATAATGGCGTAGAGATTCGCGCTTGTGGCGAGGTGGCGGAGAGATTCGCACTAAAAAATGCCATTGAGACGGACTTTTACAGCGAATATAATGATTTGGTAGTGAATCTAAAATGCGTGGAAGGCGTAGATGAGGCAATCGCACATATCGCCAAATACGGCTCATCGCACTCAGAGGCGATTTTGACAAATGATTGGGCGGTGGCAGAAAAATTCGCAAATGAAGTGGATAGCGCGTGTGTGTTTGTCAATGCCAGCACGAGATTTTGCGCATATTACGGATTTGATAAAGGCATTGCAAGATAATGGCGTAGAGATTCGCGCAGAGGGCGCGGTGGCAGAGCGATTCGCGCTGACAAATGCGGTGGAAGCGGACTTTTACAGCGAATATAATGATT
>JBNMHH010000087.1:0-7500 GCA_050872665.1 Helicobacteraceae bacterium | reverse complement strand
TTAGTCGCAAACCGCTACTTAGCTTTTCTAGCGAATTGTGAATGCTACGATTATTTTGCACCCCGATTGTATGCGCATTTAACGCCGAAATATTGGTGTTTATCCTAAAACTCATCTAACTTCCTTTGTGTGAGATTTTTGAAGCGATTCAAGCAAAATGCGTTCCGCTATTTTTGTGGTGTATGATTCATTATTATGCTACAATACGCCAAATTTACTAAAGGACAAACAAATGACAATCACGCTACACAATGCAGATAACGAAGTGCTTGAGACATTGCAAACCTTGCAATCCAAAAAGCACGACTTGCAAATCATCAAAGAGCCTTTGGATTACTTAGAGGCAAAGGAGGATTTGGAGCGCACACTTAGAGAATATGAGAGTGGCGAAGCAGTGCTTTATACATTGGAGGAAATAAGAGAGCGCACGAGCAAGTATTTAGAAAATCTCGCAAAGCAAAATCTATAAAATGAATATTATCTTTACGGAAAATTTTGAGGTAAGGCTCAAAGCGATTTTAGACTTTATCGCTCTACATAGCATAAGTAGAGCTATTTTATTTCACGATGAACTTTACGCAAAAATCACTAAAATCCCGCAAATGCCATATAGCTTTCGCAAAAATCAACTACTAAATAACAAAAATGTGCGTGATATGATTTACAAAGGCTATGTCGTGGTGTTTAAAATTATGCCCGAATCTATCGTAATCTTAAGCATTTATAAGCATAATCTATGGAATCCAAGTGATTCGCAAGTCTAGCAAATACACAAAAATCAAATTTTTATAATTTTTTCACAAATTTTAGATTTTTAGTCCAAATGGACAAAAAGTTGTCCATTTTATTTTTTAAAATTTCATTGCAAAAAAATAAACGGCGAATCTTTCAATAAAAATTCGTTAAAATTTTGGCACATTTTTGAGAGAAAAATACTTGTAAAAAGGCACTATGATGACACAAAGGACGCACGATTCACATATCGCACAAATCTTTGTCGCACACTTCGCGGTGGATTCGCACACCCGCACACTTGAGGGGGGGGGGGAAATATACCCTTTTAAATGAAAATCATTCGCGCATTTGCTTAAGCGAATCAAATAACATAAGCGAATCTACCACGAATCTAAATGCAGATTCGACAGATTCGCACAAATATCCCACGAATCCAAAGGTGAATCAAAGCATAGATTCGCAAGATTTACACAATTCAAATCCCCACGATTCACACTTTGATTCACACAAATCTATTAACTCACGCGAATCTAATTTGGATACTTCACTTCACGCTATGCACTACGCTCAAAACAATAATATGCCTTTAGATTCGCACGATTCGCCCACGAATCTAAAGGCAAATCAAATCAATTCAAAGCACGAATCTAATGGCGATTCAGCGCGAATCATAGTCCGCAATGACTCTAAACTAAGATTTTTAAACTTAAAACAAGGAGTTAGAAATGTTAATGAATAGTGTTAGTTTTATAAGTCGAATGTTTGAGATTCGGACGGGTGCTTTGTCTAGGAGCAATGAGGCGGAATATCCGTTAGCAGAGATTTTAGATGACCTTGTAAAATATAATCTTACGGGTAAAGAATACGCAAGGCTATGTGAGTTAGCAAATAGCGATTCGGATTTAAGTGAGGCGGATAGTGCGGAATATACCGCATTAGAGAACAAGGCAAAAGAGCCTATATTTAGTGCGCTAGATGAGTTTAGCTTTGCGGATTGCTTTGTGGCACTTATGAAAGAAAAGTTTAGCGATGATAAGTCAAATGAAATAAGGCGTTTTGATAAAAGCAATGCAAATCTATCCATTGGGATTATATTTGTGGCACTCGCATTGGATAATGCTGAGTTAAAGGCAGTGTTACAAAACGAACTCACGGGCAATCAAATGCACATCATAGAAAAGTGGTGGAACTTTATTTATGATGGGATTAGTATAAGTTATGAATCTTATGTCAAAGAATTATTGAGCTCTAAGTCAAAAAATAATGATGAAAAAATGAGTGAGATTCGGCAGCGCTACTTAGGCGATAGATATGAACAAACTATCGCAGATTTTGAGGCTATGTGTGAGGTGATTATAGGCGTAATTAAAAATCTTTTAGAACAGCCATTAGTTGAACTATGTAGGTATAGCGAACAAGTTGGTAGTTTTAACACAAAGTGGGAAAATATAACGCAATACATATTCATAGAAATCATAGAGGATAGTTTGAGTGCTAGTGAATCTAGGATTTTAAGAGAATGTAGCACAAAAAAAGCAAGTGAGATTAGCGATGAAATGATGAGCGAGTTTAGCGAGGTAGCACAAAAGGCAAAAGATATGCTACTAGCAAATCTAGCCACGCTATCTATGAATAAACTAATAGCACTTATAAATAATGGCAAAACTACACAACTTTTGCCATTTAGCGAGGCAAGGCTAAATGATTTTGGCAATATGCTTAAAGGCGAATTTACAGGCAATGAGTTTGATGAACTTTTAGCCCTTATAAAAACGCGCAACGAGTATATCGATGGCAAAATTGATGATTTTAGCGATGAAAAAGAGGGCAGATTAGAGGAATTAGCCCAAAAGGCACGAGGCATTATCATTAGTAAAATCGAGCCACTAGAGGCGACAGCGATTTGGACGAATGCTGAGGATACTGTGGGCGAATCTAGCTAAAGATTCACGCGTGGAATTGTGCGAATCAAAAGCGCGAATCTAGCGATTTAACACAGATTCGTGTCCGCGATGACTTTAAACTAGGGATTTGGTATTTTGGCGATTCGACAAAAGATTCGCCAAATAGGGACGGCGGATTAGAAAATAGACATAAAATTTAAAAAGGAGAAAATATGTCAGCATTACATAAATGTAAAAATTGCGGAATTGAGGCGGAGTTATTTTGCCATAAATGTGGCGAAATCGTAGATGGGAACGAGTTTAGCGATAAGGATTTATTAGCGCGTAGTGCAAAAAATCTAAAAGATTTTATCGCTACGCTAAATAAGCCCATAGTTTCAAAACCTGCGCCAAATAAAGCGGTGCAAGGCTATTTTGATGAAGTGGCAAAAATCAAAAATATCCTTGAAGTTTGCGTAAATGATGAGGATAGCGATGAATCTAAAAAGATTCTAAATGGCTATATAAATGAGGCGGAGAATTTTCTAAATCAAAGCGAATTTTTAGAAATCGCCTTTGTAGGCACAATCAAGGCGGGTAAATCCACGCTTATAAATGCTTTGCTAAAGGCAGAGTATGCAAGCACGGACATTACGCCAGAGACGGCTACGCTTACGAAATTTAAGTGGGGCAAAAATGCCGAAATGACTATAACTTTTTACACTCAAAAAGAGTGGCAAAAGCTATATGATGACGCGGTTAAAAGTGGCGAATTGTTTTTGAAAAAATACAATGAAGCAAATGCCGAATCACATAAAGATGATTTTATAGGCAAGGCTACAATCACAGAGCCTTTTAGTGTCGAATCGCTTAAAAAATACACTTCATCTAAAAAGGCAGAGCATTTTTTCGTAAAGGAAGTGCTAATTAGCTACCCTGATTTTCCTTATGAAAAAAATCTAATGTTTGTGGATACGCCCGGGCTAGATGACCCTGTGCCATATCGCTCAGAGATTACTAGGGCATATATCAAAAGCGCGAAAGTCGTGCTTGTTTGCAATAGTATAAAAGCGATGAAGCAAGATGAAGTGCGCACCATTTACAGCGCGTTTGACCAAAGTAGCGACCCTAGCAAAGTATATGTGCTTGGGACACATTATGATACTTTGGAAAATCCAAAAGATGAGTGGGCAAAGCAAAAAGATGAGTGGAGCAACTATCTAACTGCCACAAAAATAGATGATAATATAAAAGAGCGCACTTGCTATACCAAAGAATTAGCGCAAAAAAATATCATCAATATTTCTGGGCGAGTGGCATTGCTATGCGAACTCTACAAAAAAGGCGAATTAGATGATAATCAAAAATCCAAACTTGCAAGTTACTGCTATGCTATCTGTGGCAATGGCAATGTAGAAAATAATATTGACAAAATGCTAAAATTTGCTAATGTGGATTCAATGCATACGCGCATACAAAAAGACATACTAAACGATGCGCAAGATATTTATAATAAAGGCGTAAAAAGGAATTACGAAAATTTGCGTAGCGAAATTATCGCATATTTCAAAAGCGATATAGGCAAAAAGCAAGATACTTATGAGGCACTATCTGGCGGACTTGAGGCAATAAATGCGCAAATCGCCAAAGAAAAAGATGAATTACAAGACTTGCAAAATGCGCAAAATGAGTTAGAGGGCGTTATTGAGGAGTTTGAATCACAAAGCAAAGCAACGCTTAAAAGTTTAGGTGAGCAAATCGAAAAACTCATCGAAAAGAATAAATAAGGAGGATAAAATGGGATTTTTAGATTTTGTTGGGGATTGTTTTAATAGTGTTGTTGATTATGTCGGCGATAAGATATGTGATACTATAGATGCTTTCGGTAATATGGCATGTTCGGCGATTGATTTTGTCGAGAATGCTATTGATAGATTGTTCTCTTCGGATTCAGCAAATGAATCCGCTAGAAATATCAATAGTGCAAATTATCAATCATCACATAATATTGGGCAAATGGGTGCTTATGATAGGCAAAAAGCAACTACAAGCGAGATAAAGCGAATCAATGATGAAATAGGCAACTTTAAATCACGCGCTAGTAAAGAGGGCGAGACTTTTGAAATCGCGCTTATTGACATAGGGCGAAAATCTATCGAAAAGCTAACGCAGACTTTAGCCGATAGTGGGGAAAATTTCGCAAAGCAATGCGAGGCGGAATTTAAAAAGATTAAGGGTTTTGTGCTGAGTGAAATTAGCAACAAAATAAGCTTAGATAACGCAGAATGCACGGAGATTTTAAGCAAAGAAAGTGGCAAGGCTAAAGAGGATAAAATGAAAGATTTTATTGATAAAGCCATCAAAAAGGCATTTAGAAATTTGGGCGATAGATTCGTAGATAGCGTGGAAAATAATGTCAATGCGATGATAAAAACACTCGAATCTAAGCTAGAAACGCGCAAAGCCCTAGCAAATAATCAAGTGGCGACTTTAGAGAAAATCAAAGAGGCGAAAAATGTAGAGCAAAAGCAAAATGAGCAAAGCAAACTCGCACTTGATTTAAATAAAAAACTTGCGATTTTAAACGCAATAAAGGGGGTGTGATATGGCATTGCCGATTATAGGGGCATTGTTTAGTGTTGGCAAAACAATATTAACACAAGCATTACCTTACATTGTAGCGGCAGGTGGGACAATACTAAATGCAGCTGCAAAGAGATTAGGCGAGTGGATTTCTGGCGATGATAGGAATCAACTAGCAAGTGAGCTATCTCAAAGCGAATCTTTTGACGCCCAAAAGGCTAGTATCGCAGAGATTCAGCAAATGCGCGGGATTATTTCAAACTATAAAAACTCATCATTGCAAAAGCTAGATAGTGGCGCAGATGAGATTGTAAGCGGATTTAGCAAAATGTTTGATTTTAGTGAGGAACTTTTTGGCGATATAGATGAAAATATCGCTAGGGATATGCGCGAATCTGCCAAATATCACTTTAATAAGGCAAAGGAAAATCTGCACTCTAGCATAATTAGCCAAATTAGCTTTGAGAATGAATCGCTATCAAAAATCCTAATGGAGGATAGTGGCGAGGGCAAAAGAAAAAAGGTTGAAGCGTTTATCGATGATATTAACGCTAATGCTTTGCGAAACTTTCAAAGTGAGCTAGAAAACGCGCTAAATGCAGTATTTGAGCTGACAAAGCAAAAGCTAAGTGCGAAGTTAGAGGGCATAAAATCTAGCGCGGAAAAAAGCGTGAGATTTTTGGAGGGCTATCAAAATTCGCCTGATAAGCTAGGCAAGGAAGCACAGCAAATCGCCCTAGCAAAAAGCATAGCTACAAATCAAGTGGCACTTAGTAAGCTAGGATAGGGCAATGCGTAATAAAGATGAGATAGTGAAATGTATCGCAGAATTAGCGCATAGCGAATTTAAAAAGCTATGCGTGGAATGTGGCGAATCGCCTGAAATTATCAGCAAAGATGAGGTTGAAAAAGCCGTGTGTAGCATAGAAGTTAGGGCTATGCTAGATAAATTTGCCAAAATGTCAAATACGAAAATCGTTGTAGAGAAAGCGCAAAAGAGCATATATGAGTATTTTGCAAATCATCTTTATAGCAAGATAGGCGTAAAATATGAAATGATAAAAGCCCTGCAATCGCGCAAATGCGAAAGAAAACAGGCAATAAACGCACAGCAAAGAAAACTCATCAATGCGTATTTGCAAAAGGCAAAGGTTGAATCCGTGCTAACGATAATAAATGGCGATGAATCTAAAACAAAAGGAGTTCAAAATGGCAATAGCAACACCAAAGAAATGCTTTAAATGTGGCAAAGTGAAGTTAATAGGCGATTGTCTCATAGGAATGCCTATTTGCGATGATTGCAAAAATAAAGGCAAAGCGCATAGCAAAGGCGGTATAAAATCCGCCCTAGCTGATTTGATAAAAGAAAAATTTGGCAAAGGGAAAAAGTAAAATCGCACTTTGAATTTGGGTGGATTTGCGTATCGATTCGCACTAGATTTGGGCGAATCGCCTTTGATTTGGCGTGTAGATTCAGCGCGAATCTAGTGCGAATCCACTTAAAAGTTTTTGCTTCGTTTGGCTTTTGCCAAAAAGTAGAATCCTCCCTAACACCTACAAATCCCACCTCAAAATTAAGCGATTTAAAATTTTTATGTTAGAATCCCGCGCAAAATTTTAATTTTAAGGACATTTTTTGAAACTAATCATCGTGGAGTCTCCCGCAAAAGCCAAAACCATAGGCAATTTTTTAGGTAGCGATTATAAAGTAGTGGCGAGTAAAGGGCATATACGCGACTTGCCAAAAACGAGCTTTGGCATAAAAATCGCCGATGAGCGATTCGTGCCAGAATACAGCATATCAAAAGACCATTCCGCCATAGTCAAAGAGCTAAAGACTAGCGCAAAGTCCGCTTCGCAAGTCTATCTAGCCACCGATGAGGATAGAGAGGGCGAGGCGATTGCCTACCACATAGCAAAAGCCATTGACAAGGACGAAAACGCCCTGCCACGCATAGTTTTCCACGAAATCACACAAAGCGCGATTGAATCCGCGCTCAAAAATCCACGCAAACTCAATATGAATAGCGTAAATGCGCAACAAGCACGTCGTTTGCTTGATAGAATCGTGGGCTATAAACTAAGCCCACTTTTGGCACAAAAGATTCAAAAAGGGCTTAGCGCAGGGCGTGTGCAAAGTGCCGCGCTAAAAATCGTGGTGGATAGAGAGCGCGAAATAAGGGCGTTTGTGCCGTTAGAGTATTTTAGTATTGATATGATTTTTAGGACGGATTTAAACGCCGAGCTTGTGGAGTTTGAGGGCAAAAAGATTGAAAAGCTAAGCCTTACAAGCAAAGAT
>JBNMHH010000086.1:0-7554 GCA_050872665.1 Helicobacteraceae bacterium | reverse complement strand
TATATATATAATTTAACAAAAGGCGTGGAGCGTGGGAATCTGTAATATCGAATCTGTTTAGATTTGTTTTATTTGTGTAGATTGCGGATTCGCCTTTAAGATTGTTTATCAAAAATTTGCCTTTAACTTTTTCTTAAAAATAACTTCGCAATTCTAGTTTTGATTCACTAAAAATTTACTTAAAAGATTGATTTTATTTTTTTTATTTGTGGATTGCTTCGGGCTAAAGCCATCAGTATGACGATAGGTTTGGATTGCTTCGGCGATTCGTTGAATCGCCTCGCAATGACGGTATAGGCAAAAGATTACTTTGTTTTGCAAAGCACTCTTTAAATAACGAGGTAAAAAATTTTCATATTTATCCTTTGCAAAAAGGCGAAGTATCCAATTTGGCAAATCATAAATCAAAGATTTTTATGTAAATTTATTGCATTTTAAACGAAGTGTGGGCAAAATTGCTTAAAAGTTTTTAAAGGATTCGACAATGGGCAAACAAAGCAAGACAAACTATCAAGCAGACTTTTCAAACATCAACAAAATAAACGGATTTTATCCAAAGTGCCTAACAATGCCACTTTTGGCGTTTGCGATAATCATCATCGTGCTGTTTTTTGTGGCAATTTTGCTTTGTCGTGGTGGTGTGGCGGATTGCTGTAAAAATGGCATTGAATCCACGATAACACAAGAAAAACAAGATATAACTACGCGTGAAATAAGCGCAGATAAAGTTGGTGCATCGATTGCATTACGCCAACAAAAGCCCAAAGAAGCTTGGCAAATCGCACAAGAGCGATTCGTGGAATACAATAGCATTGATGAAAATTACAAGCTAAAGGAATCGCTATTTTTTGATAAAAATAGCTCATTTTTGGGCGCGAAACAACAAGAAAATTTTGCAATAAATTTGCAAGAAAATGTAGCCGATGCTAAACTTGCCATTATCTTTGGATATGGTTGTGATTTGGGTAGCGAGGAATACAATGTCTATTTGATTGACAAGCGCATAAATCGCGTGGTAGAGGCGATAGCAAAGCAATATCCAAATATCAAAATCCTATCATCAAATGAAGGACAATACAAAGATGACGCAGATGAAAAAACGCGCGAATCTGAGCGTAGAGTGGATATTTATTTTTATTAGTTTTTTGACTAAATCGCGTTTAAAATGACGATTGATTCGCTTTTAAAGTCCGCAAAGTCCGCCTACAAAGGCGAGAGGGCGAATCTAGTGTGCGAGACTTTATTAGCGCATTTTTTAGGACAAAATCGCGTTTTTTTACACGCGAATAGTAATAAAAAAATACAAGATATTTTAAATTCTACAATCTCTATTCCGTCATTGCGAGACGAATCTATGGATTTGCCGAAGCAATCCAAAATTCTCCACACCTCGTCATTGCGAGTGAATGAAACAAACGAAGCAATCCATAAAAATCAAATAGATTGCCACGATTCTATGCCACGCATAGAATCTCGCAATGACAAAATTTTATCGCTTGAATCTGCCCTGCAATCCAAACTTTTAAAATCCATTTCACGCTTAAATGACGGCTATCCACTCGAATATATCACAAAAAAAGCTTCATTTTACGGAATGGATTTTTTTATCGATGAGGGCGCACTCATTCCGCGCCCCGAGACGGAGCTTTTGGTGGATAAGGCAACGCAACTTATCACGCGCCACAAGATTCGCAAAATCTATGAAATCGGCGTAGGTAGCGGGATTATCGCTATTACGCTATGTTTGCTAAATCCACGCATTACGATTACAGCGACTGATATTTCGCCCACCGCCCTAACAATCGCGCAAAAAAATATCGCCCTAAAATCCGCGCTTGATGCCACGCTTAAATCTCGCATTCGCCTAATCCACGCGGATTTATTGCAAGGCACGGATTTTACGCCAAAAGATTCGCTTATCATCTCCAATCCGCCCTATATTGCCGAAGGTTACGCGCTTCCTAAAAATGTCGCATTCGAGCCAAAAATCGCGCTTTTTGGTGGCAAAAAGGGCGATGAGATTTTACAAAAGATTATCGCGCTAAATGCGAAGTATTTATGTTGTGAAATCGGACATAATCAAGGCTATTTGGCGGACTTTTTGGGGGCGTATAAAAGCGTAGAATTTTACAAAGATTATACGGGATTTACACGAGGATTTGTAGCAAAACGCTAGTTTTTTGCAATTTGTTCTGGGGTATGCAATTTCGCACTTGTGAAAAATTTTGGGCATTCGCAGACCATTAGTCTAGTCTCACGCCCGAAATTTTTCACAAAATACAAAAGCCACACCGCCATTACTTCGATTGCGATTTGTTGCACGAATCGGCTACAAATCAAACGCGAATCTGCAATATTCCGTCATTGCGAGGCAGTGGCAACGCCACAACGAAGCAATCAAAAAAAATAAAATAATAGATTGCCACGAAAATCCTACTGATTTGCAGGGTTCGCAAATGAATCTCGCAATGACGAAAGGGATATACAAATTCTTATAAAAGTTTTTACTTTGTTTGGATTTTTCCAAACGAATAATACCTCTAAGCCACTAATCAAGGTTACTTTAAGTCATTTTTTAATCATTGATTGGATATTTATTTGGATTGCCACGATTCCGCGCTTTCGCACGGAATCTCGCAATGACGAATTATAGCTAGAAACTAATCCACTCACAAATTCTAGTATTTTTGATGAGAAATCGGGGTTGCGTAGCCACGAGCAAGGAAATAGAACTTGCCGTCCATTGACGAAGCGAGTGGCAAGTCTCCCCGATTTATCGCAAAAAGACGAATTTGGATTAAGGAATCTTTGCGCCTTCGTTTAAAACATCTAATAGATTCGACTTCGTCTTATCGGATTCACTTCTAAAGTCTGGCTTAAAAGTATTGCCAATAAGCGGAGTGGCATTTGTCATAGGCGCGTGGCAGAGATTGCAATTATAGCGACTATCCACGATTGCCTTGCCGACTTTTTTGCCCTTTTTACCGCTAAATGTATCATACAAATGCGATGCAGGGACAGGTGTCGCTTTCATCGCTTCTGCATACTCTGGCGCGTGGCAAGTTACGCACATATTCATATCCTTTGTAATCTCCATCATTCCCTCGACATCGTGGGAAATCATCGGTGGCGCGTTTTCAAAAGCGCGTTCAATGACTTGGCTTTCCCCCGCTGGTTTGGCATCGTAGGTGAAATTCGCAAATTCGATTCCACCCTCATCATCGACAGCAGTATCGCGGAATGATGCGATTTCTGCGTCAGTGCCACCACCGCAACCCATAAATATCGCTCCTACAACTAACCCGAAAACTAAAAATGTCGTTTTCATCACTATTTCTCTCATTTTTTCTCTCCTTTCAATTTATCATAAATCCCAAATTGCAATGCGCCCTCACTGCACACTTCTATGCAACGACCGCATTTTATGCAATCTATCCCATTGATTGTCCCGCTTCGTGTGCCAATCATATCAAGCACTTGCGATTCAGGGCAAATCACTATACATTTATCGCATTTGGTGCATTTGTCGTGGTTGTGGCGAATCTTTAGCAAACTAAATTTTCCCACTAAGCCATACACCGCCCCAAGCGGACAAATATACCCACAAAAGCCGTTTTTCACAAAGAATAAGTCAAATAAAAATACGCATAAGATTCCAAAGACACCAAAGCCCATACCAAAGATAATGCCACGATGTAGCATTGCAATGGGGCTTATCAAGTCAAATGCTGCCGTGCCTAAGATAAAGCTAAGCACTAGGCTAAGTGCCAAAACGCCGTATTTCGCGCGTTTTGCGACATTTAGCTTTTTGGGCGCGTTTGTTTGCGAAAAGATTTTGCGTAAAAAGTTCGCAAAATCCGTGATGATATTCATAGGGCAGACAAAGGCGCAATATCCACGCCCAAGAAACGCCCCATAAATAAATAGCACGATGATGAATCCAATCACCGCTTCAGTGCCGATGATTCCACCAGCTAGGAAAATTTGCGCGATTGATAGCAAATCACTCATAGGCACAACCCAAAAAATAGTGGATTGATTCAAATTGCCTTGAAAAAAGCGATATGAAAAATGCGCACACACCGCAAACACCACCAAAATCGCCACTTGAATCACACGCCTAAGGATTAAAAAACGATATTTTTTTAGAAACTTCATTTTTGCCCTCCTTAAAACTCATCGTTGTTTAGGTAGTTCATCGCGCCTTTTGAATCTTTGGTGGTGGATTGAGACTTGACATTTTCTAATCTGCGCTCGTCCTTTTCCTCCCAGCCTTTGACATAATTCGTGCCGACACTACCTAGCACTTTATCTCGTGGCAATACCATAATCGCAGCTTTCTGCGTGATACACGCTCTCTCGCATTTCCCGCAACCCGTGCAAATATCGCTATCTACGATAGGCAACAAAAATGTATGCTTATTGGTGCGATTATTTGCTTTGTATTCTAGCTTAATGGCTTCATCAATCAGCGGACAAGCGCGATAACACGCATCACACTGAATGCCCCAATACGCCACACAATTCTTTTCATCGACAATCGCCACGCCCATTTGCGCCTTGCGAATATCCATTTTAGCAGAATCGCTTGAATCGCCCGTATCGCCCGTATCGCCCAAAAGAGCCGAATCTAACGCCTTTGTAGGACACACAGGCACACAAGGCACATCTTCGCACATATAGCAAGGAATTTTCCGTGGGACAAAATAAGGCGTTCCCGTAGGAATGGAATCCTCTGGCTTGGCGAGTTTTAGCGTGTCATAAGGGCAAAATGTCGTGCATTTGCCACATTTGATACAGAGCTTTATAAACTCTGCCTCGCTTCTTGCACCCGGTGGGCGCAAAGCAAGTGGAGCTGCCTTTGCCTTGCTGACATAGCTACTCCAAACAAGCCCACTAAAGGCTAAGATTCCAGCCCCTTGAGCCGTCTTTAGTAAAAGACTTCGCCTATTTTTATCCATTTATCTTTCCCCACTTTGTTAAAAACTATGCTTTGTAAATTTTCACCGCACATTTTTTAAAGTCTGTCTCATTTGACAGCGGACAAGTCGCATCAAGGCAGACTTTATTTATAAACACATTCTCATCAAAGAATGGCACATAAATTAGCCCTTTTGGTGGGCGGTTTCGTCCCCTTGCGTCAATCCTTGCTTTGACTCTACCGCGTCTTGATTCAATCCAAATAATATCGCCTTGTTTCAAACCTTTTGCCTTGACATCTTCCTCGTGCATATAGCAAAGTGCGTTTGGCACGGCACGATAAAGCTCAGGCACACGCATAGTCATCGTTCCTGTATGCCAATGCTCTAGCACACGCCCTGTGCAAAGCCATAGCGGATAGTTATCATCTGGCATTTCCGCTGGGTCCATATATGGGCGGAAAAAGATTTTTGCCTTATTGTCGATTGGCACTTTTTTATCCGCGTCTGGTTTGCTTAGGCTACCACTTGGAATCGCCTTGCCTTTGTTGCCATAGAATGCAAATGCTCTGCCTTCTTTTTTGGCATAGAAATCATATTTAGCGTTGAATCGCCATTGTGTTTCTTTGCCATCAACTACGGGCCACCTTAGCCCACGCACTTTGTGATAGGTATCAAAGTCCGCCAAATCGTGTGCGTGTCCCACGCCAAATTTGCGATATTCCTCCCATAAATATTTTTGGATAAAAAATCCACAGCCTTTATAGACTTTGCCGTCCGTGCCGACTACATTGCGCTCATCACCAAAGACTTCTGTATTATCTACACCTTTTAGCATTTTGTCATTTACGCTAAATTTCTTAGCGTCCGCATTTGCGTAAAGCACATCATAAAGCGTATCGGTTTCTTTATAACCCATAGCTTTTGCCGCCTCAAGCACAGGCTTTAGCTCTAACTTTGGATATGCCTTGCTCCACACATCTTTTAGCGTGAATCGCTTTGCAAACTCCATATACTGCCAAGTGTCGCTCATCGCTTCGCCTTGTGGCAATACTTGCTGTTTCCAATGCTGTGTGCGTCTCTCCGCATTCCCATACGCGCCCCATTTTTCATAAATCATTGCAGTAGGCAAAATCAAATCCGCCACTTTCGCAGAAATGCCCGGATATGGCTCACTTACCACGATGAAATTATCCAAATCACGCGCTGCGTTTATCCAGTGATTCGCATTTGCGCTGTTATGCCAAGGATTATTGACATGCACCCAAATCCACTTAATCGCCGAATCTTCCAAATCACGCAAGATTTTCATATAAGGCGCACCGACTTTGCCATTTAGCGTCCCAGCGGGGAGTTTCCAAATCTTTTCAGTCATTTCTCTATGTTTAGGATTGGCAACCACCATATCCGCAGGTAAGCGGTGGCAGAATGTCCCTACTTCACGCGCTGTCCCACACGCACTAGGTTGCCCTGTGAGTGAGAATGCGCCACTGCCGGGCAGACTTTGCTTACCAAGTAGCAAATGCACCATATAGGCTTGTTCATTTACCCAAGTGCCTCTTTGGTGCTGATTCATACCCATTGTCCAAAAGCTAACGATTTTACGATTTTTTTCAATGTAATAATCGGCGAGTTGTTTTAGCTTTGTTTTAAACGAATCTATGCTTTCATTTGGGTCGCCTTTGGCAAGATTCGCCACAAAGTCAAGCGTATAAGGCTCTAGCGCCTTTTTGAAATCATCAAAGCTAATGCTCCAATGATTGCCACCTTTGGTAGCGTTGTCCATTTTTAGCGTATCGCCCTCTTTAATGCCAAGATATTGCAAAGTTACGCCCTCATCTTTGCTAACGACTTTGCTAACTTGCTTTGCCACAGTGTCTTTTTCGCTATTTTTAAATTTCGGGTGGTTTGGATTATTTCTCATACCATAGCCGATATTTACGAATCCTGTGGCAAATACGCAATTATCCTCGATAAATTTCTTATCATAAGCATTGCGTTTGATAATCTCATTTGCGATATAGTTGAAAATTGCTAAATCCGTGTGTGGCTTAAAGATAATCTCAATATCCGCCAAATCTGAAGTCCGATTCGTATAAGTAGAAAGATTTATAACTTTCACGCGTGGGCTTGAGAGTTTGCGATTGGATACGCGACTCCAAAGCACAGGGTGCATTTCTGCCATATTCGCGCCCCAAGTTACAATCGTGTCCGTTAGCTCAATGTCATCATAGCAACCCGCAGGTTCATCAATACCAAAGGTTTCCATAAACGCCACAACCGCACTTGCCATACAATGCCTCGCATTTGGGTCAATATTATTGCTTCTAAAGCCACCTTTGATTAGCTTGACAATCGCATAGCCCTCTGGAATCGTATATTGCCCTGAGCCAAACATACCAATTCCCGTAGGTCCTAGCGCATCATAAGTCTTTCTAAATTGCTTTTCCATTTCATCAAAGGCTCTTTTCCAAGAGACAGGCTGAAATTTACCTTTTTTATCAAAC
This sequence comes from Helicobacteraceae bacterium, assembly GCA_050872665.1. Classification (GTDB taxonomy): domain Bacteria; phylum Campylobacterota; class Campylobacteria; order Campylobacterales; family Helicobacteraceae; genus NHYM01. The sequence goes on along the minus strand of JBNMHH010000086.1, from coordinate 128 downwards.
TCGCCTTTGGAATTCACGCGCAAAAGCGGTTGCGTGATTCTATCTGCACCATACATAATCTTAGCGCAAAAATATCCTTTGATACAATTTAGCCCACGATTCACGGGCGATTCGGGGTCGCCTTTGAC
>JBNMHH010000085.1:0-7570 GCA_050872665.1 Helicobacteraceae bacterium | reverse complement strand
TTCAAAGTGATTAGCTAAAATTTGGACGCCTATGGGGAGATTGTCCTTATTTTTGGCGATAGGGACGCAAATGGCGGGGATTCCCGCGAGATTCGCCCCGATTGTGTAAATGTCGCTTAGATACATTTCAAGCGGACTTAGCTTTTCGCCTAGCTTGGGGGCGACATTGGGCGCGATAGGGCTTAAAATCATATCGACTTCCTTAAAAATCTCACTATATTGAAACGCGATTAAATCCCGCACCTTTTGGGCTTTGAGATAATAAGCGTCATAATATCCGCTGGATAGCACAAAGTTGCCTATCAAAATGCGCCGTTTGACTTCATCGCCAAAGCCTTCCGTGCGCGTTTTGATATATAAATCTTTGAGATTCGCGCAATTTTGGGCGCGATTCCCATATCTAATGCCATCAAACCGCGCTAGATTCGCACTTGCTTCTGCCATAGAGGTAATGTAATAGCTTGAAATGTGATAGTTTAAGTCAATCATTTTGACTTCTTTAATGCTATGTCCTTGCACAGATAGCGCACTTGCCAAGTCATCATAAGCCTTGCAAATCTCGCTATCAGCATCTTTTAAGGCGTCCTTTAAAATGCCTATTTTAAATTTTCGCTTTTCATCTAATGCGTCAAATGTCGCTTCTAGCGCGTCAATTTCCACGCGACTTGTTGAATCCATCTTATCGCTACCTTTAATCGCGTCAAACAAAATCGCGCAATCTCGCACATCTTGCGTGATAGGACCGATAATATCAAGGCTAGAGCTATACGCCACAAGCCCATATCGGCTAACCGCGCCATAAGTGGGCTTTAGCCCCACGCACCCGCAATATCCCGCAGGTTGGCGAATCGAACCGCCCGTGTCGCTTCCAAGCGCGGCGATTGCAATGCCACCAGCCACCGCAGCCGCGCTTCCACCGCTACTACCGCCCGGTGTGCGTGATAAATCGCGCGGATTTTTGGTTGCGCCATAGACGCTTGATTCGGTGGTGCTACCCATTGCGAATTCGTCCATATTTGCCCTGCCAAAGGGTGTGAAATTGTGCTTTTTTAGATTTTCAATGGCGGTGGCGTTGTATGGCGCAATGTAACCTTTTAAAATCGCGCTGCCACAGGTGATTTCCCAGCCTTTGACATTGATATTATCTTTGATAAGAATTGGCACTCCGTTTGTGGATTCGCTAGATTCGCCCGAATCGCTTAGCGAATTTTCATCGATTATGTAGGCATTCAGTGGCGAATCTTTGGCATTTTTAGCAATCGTTGCTTTTAGCTCGTTGAGTTTATCTTGCGGGAGTTTTAGGGCTTCTCGTAGTTTTATCATTGCTTTTCCTGTTGAAAATTTTAAGTTAAAAATTTTGGCATTATAGCCTTTGGGTGCTTAAAGTATTTTGATTTGCTGAAGTATGATGATTTTTGAGACGAAATTTTATTTTTGCATTATCTTTAGCGATTCATAGCAAATTGCTAAAGATAATTTGCAGTGGACAGCATATAAATTCAGCCTAGTTCCCTCGACAGCGATAAACTAACGCAGTTATATTCACCTCATTACTTGCTTTCAAGCTATCGTCCAAAATGATACTATTGCCCGTAGAGCGCACGGTGAATTTATTTTGATTTGTTAGAAAAAAGATTGTGTCGCCACCTAGCGTGTGTGCCTTGTTTTTGGTGTCGTTTATCGCGCCCTCATTTAGCTCCGCCTCGCTAAAAAAGCCATTATTCGTCTGTGTGCCATACACTTCGCCCAAATATAGGCAATCAGGCGTAGGCTCGTTTGTAACAATGCGGACGATTCGCGCATCGGAGTTCAAAATATTTATCGTGCCACTGCACCCAAAAAATAATGTCGCAACCGCCACGCTCACCGCACTTAAAGCCATTTTTCTCATCGTTATTCCTTTATCATTTTTTAATGCCAAATTCTAGTAAAAAAACCTTAAATTTTTGTTAGTCATAATAGCTTGTGCGAATCTATTTGCGAATCCACCGCGAATCCACAAAAATTATGCCCTAACTATCGCCATTTAGCTTTTGAAATTTAAATTTTAGCTCATCGATTGATTCCACATTGTCAGGGTCTGGAGCTATCGCATCTACGGGGCAAACGGTCACGCAGTTTGGCTCATCGTAATGCCCGATACACTCCGTGCATTTGTCAGGGTCGATGACATAAATCGGCTCTCCGTCATCAATCGCCTCATTTGGGCATTCCTCCCTGCACGCATCACAAGCAATACATTCATCATTTATCATTAAAGCCATTTTAGCCCCCTTGAAGTGAAATAAACTCGCATTTATAGCAAAAAAATATTTAAAATTTGGCAAAAAACTGCGCTTTTATGTCAAAAAAGTTACGAATCTACTACAAATTTGCCATAAAAATTATATTTTTTATTCCACCTTGCTAATATCCAAAATAGTCTCAAAACCACTATGCTCCCAAAATGCGCTAGGTAGCAGATATTCCCCGCTAAGAAAAGCAAAATTTATCTTTTTATAAGGCAGATTTAGCGCAAAATTGGGCGCATTTGCTTTGATACTATCACGCACCAAAGTCGTGCAGTAGAGCGAATCGCCACTTCCGCGTAGCACAAATGGCGCACCAAGCGACAGCAAAGCATATTTTGCAATCGCTTCGCGCGTCTCTTGTGGCAAAGGCAGTCGCTTTAGCCCCACCACTTGCGCTTGGGCTAGAAAATCATCGATTTGGCTTTGTATGACGCGATTTGGCGCATTTGGATTATCATCGGTGGTAGCGTGAATAATGCGTAAAGGTGCGAGATTCGCCACGATACCGATATGCGAAAACGCCGAATCGCCTAAATATGCGATTAACTCGCTCTCGCTATTTTTGCCCTTGCGAAAGATTAAGTCGCCGATTTGGGCGCGTGATTGTAGTTTTTCTTTTATGAGTTGCGCTTGTGGCGTTAAGATTCGCATTTTCGTGGGCGAATCGCTTAAATTAGTCGAATCGCGCAAGTCAAGCGAATCTAAACTTTGTGAATCGCTCGAATCTAAACTCCACGAATCGCCTAAAATAAATAGCGCAAAGATTATCCCCGCAACTAGCGCGATTCCTAGCGCGAATCTAAAAGCTATAAATTTGGCTTTTTTACAACGCCACAAAACGCTACAAATGCCCCTATATCGTTACAAACCACTTGCCATCGACTAAAATGACGCTAAAAGTATCCGTGCTTTTCTTGCCACTATCATACTCCACGATGACAGCCACACTCGCCTTTGTCTTATCCTTATTGTATTTTGCCTCGTTTGCCTTTATGCTTTTTGCCTTGCCATTGCCCTCATACTGCGCCAAAGACATTGTTAGCTTACCATTTAGTGCGGTTTTCTCTGCGCCCTCAAACGCCTTGCCATCGCTTGTCCGCATTAGCTCAATCACCGCATCGACTTTGCCATTTAGCAGATTTGTCATCACTTTTTCTGCGACTGCCTCAGGTGTAGAGCTACCCGCACCACAGCCCACAAATGCCACCGCCACAATCACAAAAGAACATAGTCTTTTTATCATTTTTTACTCCTTAAAATTTTTAAAAAATCATATCCAAGTCGCACTTAAAGTATGCGAATCTTAATTTAGATTCGCCATTGATTCGCCAAGTTTGCAAATCAACCAAGCCAATCAAATCCTAAAACTTAGCTTAGAATTTGATTGTTTTTAAGTTTATATGCTAAACATTTGCTTGATGAAGTTTTGCTAGATATTCATTTACCAATCCCACAAATTCATTGCCACGATGAACACTTTTCATAACTATATCGCTCGTGTTTGTAAAGCGATGATTGATAGTAACATCGTAGCTTTTAAAAATGTAAGATGAGAAGTTCAAAGTATAACCAGCTCCCCCGCAGTCCTGCCAACCTATACCATATCTACCCTTGCTCCAAGGCAAAAAACCCTGATAAAAATATACGCCCGTTTCGTCCATATAGCAACGAAAAGAGTAGAGATTTGCGAATCCTACGCCAAGTATAGCAACCAAAATAGCGACTATGCTCCAGCTAATCCACCCACCTCCTATGGATACCACTATTGAGCTAATAACAAATATTATGATAGCCCGTTTCAAATACTCAAAAACTGACGCTCGATAAACTTTCGTATATCTTTCTTCCATTATTTCTCCTTTTTATTTTAAATTTTGCCCTTTATTGTGGGCGAATCTTCATTGCCTAACCGCCACGATTTTTAACCACACGCTTAAATTTTTTGCGCAAAAATATTTTTTTAAGTCTGCATTGTGATTCCTTTAAATGTGGTATGGAAAGTGGCGAATCGTGCGAATCTACGCCGAATCACCTTTGACTTTAAATCGCCAACATGGATACTTCGCCTTTTACGAAGGCTCAGTATGACGGCGTGGTGGCGATTCGTCATACTGAGCGGAACGCAGTGTAGCAAAGTATCAAAAGCACGAGATTTCAAGCAATAAATAAAATCAATGATATAAGAGCGAATTAAACGAATTGCGTGGGATTCGTAAAAATATCGTGGGTTTTTATAAAGTAATTCGTGGATTTGGCAAAGGGTTAAATAAAGGGTGCATTTCCCCCCCCCCCCAGCAAGTGCGTGAGCTAGGTTGATTTAAGCGATTTGCACAATTTAAGATTTTATTTTGATTTGATTTCAAAATTTGCCCTTTGTTTTCCAAAATAAATTTTGAATTGTAGTTTTAATTCACTAAAAATTTTCTTAAAGATAGATTTTTTTGGATTGCTTCGATTTTGCTACACAAAATTTCGCAATGACGAAGCTATGCACTCCACGCCGTCATTGCGAGTGAGTGTAACGAGCGAAGCAATCCAAAAAAAATCAAAGTGGATTACCACGATTCGGCTAAAGCCGAATCTTGTAATGACGAAAAGGTGTGGATTACTTCGGGCTATTGCCCTTGCAATGACGGCTGTTTGCCTTATAGATTTTTCATTACAATTTCCCCATTTTTATTCGTAATCGCCACAGCAAGTCCCAAGTGCCAAGCGTAGTTTTGGAGCGTTTTAAGCGAGTTTGCCTCCAAAATATCACTCGATAAAACTATGCAATCCGCACCATAGACGAGCGATTCAAGGATTTGATATTTAGAAATAAAAATGTCTTTATGAATGACTAAAAATGCCGTGTAATGCCTTGCATTTGCCACTAGCGAAATATCTTTTTGCAACGAAGTATCCACGATAATCGCGCCATTTTGGCTTTGAATCTTATTTAAAGCGCGTAAATCGCTTTCGCTTTTTATCGTGGCAATTTGGCTCATACTAAAATTTGGCAATGCGCTAAAATCGCGTGGCATAAGTGGATTACACGACAAAGAGCGTCCCAAAACGCCCAAATCGATTTGTGATTCGCGCCTTTCTACCAAAATCTTGGTGCGCCACACGGCGAATCGCATAGAAAATCTCGCAAAAAATCGCGCCACAAATCCTAAGCACGATTCAGCGCAGATTCGCGCTAAACAGCCTAATTTCCCAAACATTTATCGATAGCTTCTAAATGCTCTCTTATCTCACTTTCTTTTTGCACCACTTCGCGCGGGATTTTATCCATCACCGCCTTTGCCTCGCCACATTTGCCACTCTTAAAATGCCCCCACGCTAGACTATCCAAATACGCTGGATTTTCAGGCGCGACTTTGAGTGCCTTTTGCACGAAATCCACGCCCTCCGCGATATTTATATCATAATCAATCATCAAATAGCCCACATAATTGTAAAAAATGTGATTTGGCGTGTTTTTCACGGCTTTTTTTAGCATATCAACGATTTGCGGGGCGATTTTGCGCTTACCCTCCACGCCCTCCGCACTCTCAAAGTCGATGATTGCCATAATGCCCAAATAATAGTCCTCTTTGGTGCGTGAGTAGGCTTTTTGCGCCTCTGCCTTTGCGTTTGCGTAGTCTTTTTGCGCCATATAAATGTCAATTAGCACATAAGCGTCAAATTCGTATTTTTTGGATAATTCAATCACTTTAGCGTAATCGCCTTTTTCGTAATATAATTTGGCTAAATTCGTGGCGTTTAGATTGCTTGGCTTTTTGTTTAGATAATACAAAAATAGTGGCTCTAGCGAATCTAGTGAATTTAGCTTTCTAGCGATTGGGATTAGCAAACTTGCGAATCGCTCACTTAACTCATCTTTAAAATGCGCCTTAATTAGCGCAATGGAGTTGTCAAATTTCTTTTCCTCCAAATCCAAAGACGCAAGGACGAGTATCATTTCCTCGTTATTTTCGATTTTATAGGCGCGGAGCAAATGCGCCCTAGCGTTTTCAAAGTCGTTTTTGGCGTAATATAGCGCGGCGATAAAGTTATTGTTAAACACATTATCCTCTAATTGAATTATGCGCTGCCAAATGCCAATGGCAGCCTCTGTGTCCTGCCTAACGATATAAGCCTTTGCCTTTAAAATCTCCAAATCATTTGGGATAATGGCTTCAAATTCCTTAATGCTCTTAAGCGCGTCATCATAGCTCTCAAGGCGCATTAGCGCGAAAATCTGCTCTTCTAGGTATTCGATTTTTTTGGTATTTTGGTATAAAATCTTGTATTTTTCTAATGCCTTTTTGTCATCTTTGGCATCAATGGCATCTAATGCCTCTAAAATATAAGCATCCTCGCTAAAGCCCGTGTTTGGCGATTTGTAGCTTTGAATCTTGGGTGCGTCATCAAGGGCGAAAGCCACATTTAGCAAAAAAATCGTTAGTAAAATTAGATATTTTTTCATTTCTTTACTCCATTTGTAAAATTACGCGAGATTGTGATTTATGGCGTAATCACGCGGTTTTTTGGATTTTGGTTCAGTGCTTTTGCTTGGCGATTCGGGCTTTTCGCCAATTACGATTCGCTGCTCGAAATACGCCTTTTTATCATCAATGCTAAATTCCACAAGTAGCTTCCACTCGCCTTTTTCAAAGCTAATGGTGGGCGTGGTGAAAATGCCAAAATTTTGCGGAATCTCGCCAATATCCTTATCCGCACTTGAATCGGCGAATCGCGTGATATAGATTCGCGCATTCTGCCCTAAAACGGCTTTGTCTTTTAAATCCGTAATCTTAAAGCGCAAAACCGCACTGCTAGGCACATACAGCGGATTTGACTTGCGATTCGCCACACGGGCGAGTGGAATCGCGCTTTTGCCATCAAAAATATAAAAGCGATATTTGGATTCAAGTGCGTTTTGCGCGGTAAGAATCACATTTATATCTTTATCAACCGCGTTCCTTGTGGAAAAATAGGCATTGTCATAATCAGGCTTGTATTTCATAGAGACATAAATTGTCAAAATTATCATACAGCACATAAAGCCAAAAAACACCGCAATGGCGAGGGGCCAGAGATTTTTATTTTTTAATTTTGAATCGTTTTTCATTTTAATTCCTTTTGCGTTTGAAAAAATAAACCACCACAAAAAGCCCAATCAGCGAAAAAAGCATAATATATAAAATGCCTTGCGCCACGAGTTTCGCGCCTTTTTCATCTTTGGAAATATTGTGATTGATTTGTGCGCCAAATTTATCGGCGATTAAATCCACCGCCTCCACATAGCCATT
>JBNMHH010000084.1:0-7612 GCA_050872665.1 Helicobacteraceae bacterium | reverse complement strand
ATTATAATTTCACTTGTAGATTTTTTGGATTCATAAAAATCACTTACAAATCCAAGCGAATCTGCAAATTTAAATTAAAGGATAAAAAATGTTATTAGAATCAAACTTGACAGAGGCCAAAGAGGGCAAACGAATCACCGCCAAAGGCTTTGCCGTAGCAGACAAAAACGCGAAATTTAAGGCTTACAATTTTTCGCGCCACCCGCTTGGAGCAAACGACATTTTAATGGAGATTTTGTTCGCGGGTATTTGCCACAGCGACATTCACAGCGCACGAAGTGAGTGGCATGAAGGAATTTACCCCATGGTGCCCGGACATGAAATTGCAGGGCGAGTAGTTGCAGTGGGTAGTGAAGTGCGTAAAGTCAAAGTTGGTGATTACGCAGGAGTGGGCTGTATGGTAAATAGTTGTGGCGAGTGTGAGCCGTGCAAAAAGTCGCACGAGCAGTTTTGTAGCAATGGGACGATTTTCACCTATGACTGCAAAGACCACATTCACGGGGGCGAGCCCACTTACGGCGGATATAGCAACAATATCGTAGTAAGCGAGAAATTTGCCGTTACCGTGCCAAAAGACGCGCCACTAGACAAAGTCGCGCCCTTGCTTTGCGCTGGAATCACCACTTATTCACCGCTAAAATTTAGCGGTGTGAAAAAGGGCTCTAAAGTCGGTGTAGCTGGGTTTGGCGGACTTGGCGTAATGGCTATGAAATACGCCATTCAAATGGGTGCGGAGGTAAGCGTCTTTGCAAGAAACAAAAATAAAGAAGCAGACGCGCTAAAAATGGGCGCAAAGGCACTCTACACCACCGATAAGCTAGGCGAAGTCAAAGAGCGATTTGACTTAATCATCTCTACGATTCCTACCGCGTATAATCCTATGGACTATGTGAGCCTTTTGGCGTATGGCGGGGAATTTTGCGTGGTGGGGCTACCGCCCACAGAGGTTTGCCCAAATATCAATATCGCTTCGCTTGTGTTTGCGGGGCATAGGCGCGTGTATGGCTCTGTCATCGGTGGTATGAAAGAGACGCAAGAAATGCTGGACTTTTCGCTAAAGCACAAAATCTACCCCGAGACAGAAATCATAAGCGCGGACAAAATCGATGAGGCTTATGAGAAGCTAACCACAGGCAAGGCGAAGTTTCGCTATGTGATTGATATGGAGACGCTAAAGTAAAAAAAATATTTCATCGTGTGATTCGTTGCATAATACGATGAATTGCACGATATAAATTTGCTACATTTGCCCCTTGCCATAAAAATCCCACTATATTAAGTGCATTTTTTGTTATAATATTTGGCATTTATTAGGAGTGCAAAGTAAATTGAAAACAAAAATTGCATTTTTAGACATTGAAGTAAATCCAAATAACGAAATAATCGAATCTTTAGGGCTTTTTATGGAGGAAGTTTGTTTAAAAACCACTTCCATAAGCAAAGTCAAAGATGAAATCTTAAAATATAAGCCACAATTTATTTGTGGGCACAATTTTATAGACCACGATAAAAAATTTTTAGTTCAAACTTCATTTGGCGCGATATTTGAAAACATTTATATTATTGATACACTCTATTTGTCAATGTTATTATATCCCACGCAGAGATTTCACAAGCTAGAAAAACCATACAAAAATGAGTTGGATATAGAAAATCAGCCACTAGAAGATGCTAGGCTGACAAATGCTTTATTTTTGCTTTTGGATTCCAAATTTGATGCGCTAAATAGCACATTAAAGGCGATTTTTGTAGATTTATTATTTGATGAGCCACATTTTAATGGCTATTTTATTTACAAGGGACTTCAAAAACAAAATCTTAATATATATGCAGAAGTTAAAAGATTTATCGTGTGTCAAAAAGATGAATTTGATAATATTTTAGAGCATAATAAAGTCGAAATTGCGCTTATAATTTCATTTGTATATTTTAAGAATAAAGCGAGTTTTTCATTTATTATTTTGAATCTATTTCCAGAGATTTCAAAAATTTGCCAAAAATTACTTTTTAATGCGAATCTTATAGATTTAGAAAAATTTGCATTTGATGAATTTGGCATAAAAACATTTAAAAAATTTGACAGCACAAGAGATAGAAGCAGTTTAGCAAGTTTGATAGATGCACAAATTTCACAAAAAGATATAATTTGCTCTGCATTAAAAGGCGAATCTTTACTAGCGATTTTGCCGACAGGCGGAGGTAAAACATTTACTTTTCAGCTTCCAGCTTTGATAAAGGCTAATATTTGCAAAACCTTAAGCGTGGTAATTTCACCACTTCAAGCATTGATGAAAAACCAAGTTGATGGGTTTAAAAACAAAAATAATAATTTTTGCGTAAAGGCGATTAGTGGATATTTGAATCCACTTGAACGGAGTGAAATCCTATCACAGGTAAGAGAAGGCTTTGTGGATATTTTGTATATTACGCCTGAAGCGTTGCGTTCAAATTCAATTTTTAATGCGCTTAAAAGGCGCGTAATTGAGCGATTCATTATTGATGAAGCGCATTGCTTTTCGACTTGGGGACACGACTTTAGACACGATTATTATTTCATTGCGGATATTATAAGCGAATTAGAAAAAAGTAAATATCAACCAAAAATTGCCGTATCGTGCTTTACTGCTACGGCTAAAATGGCTGTCATAGATGATATTGAAAAATATTTTAAAAACAAATTGCAACTATCATTAAATAAATTTATTGCTTCAAGTGAGCGACATAATCTTAAATATGAAGTTATAGAAGTCGAAAGCATAAAAGCAAAATATGATGAATTGCTAAAGATTATAAAAATGCGAAGTTTTGATTCAAATGGCGCAAAAATAACGAATCCCACCATAATCTACATTCCACAAAATGCAAGTGAATGCAAGAGACTAAGCAAAAAATTGCAAGGCGAGATAATCTGTCAGGGCTTGGGAATAGAGCCATTTTATGCAAAATTAGATGATGATAAAATGAATGGTAAGCGCAGTATTGATTCAAGAGATAAAAGTCAAATTTTGAATGATTTTATTGATGATAAAATTGACATTGTCATTGCTACTACAGCCTTTGGTATGGGTATTGACAAGCCAAATATTATGACTATCATTCACTATGAACAAAGCGATAGTTTGGAATCTTATATGCAAGAATCAGGGCGTGGCGCACGAGATTCGCAATTAGAAGCAAAATGTATTGTTTTGTATAACAAAAATGAATTTAATAAAAATTTTATTCAATTAAATCGCTCCAAAATTGAATATGGTGAGATTTTAAAAATCGCACGAGTATTGCAAAGCTATTTCAAAAAATATAAAAAAGATAGCATTGCTATAACGAAAAAAGATATAGCTAAAGGTGTTGGGATTGATATTGAAGATTCAAATATTGATTGGGAAACTATGGTGGATACAGCAATTTTAGAATTAGAAAAATGTAAAATTGTCAAACGAAAGAGAAATAGCACTCGCATTTTTGCAACATCACTTATTAAAAACGAAGATGAAATGCCTATGCAAACTATTCACAAAAGACTAGAAAAAGACAAAAAGCGATTAGAAAAAATAAAATATGGGCAAAAAGAAATTGATATGTATTCTTGCATAATTCGCATTATGCAAAATATTATCCAGCGAAGCAAAAGAAATACAGCAATAGACGCTGAAGAATTAGCAGAATTAGTAGAAATCGACAAAAATGATATTTTTGCCGTCCTTTATGAATGTCAAAAATATGAATTTGTGGATTTTTATAACGATATAAGCGTGTTTATAAAAGATAGCGTCAAAAATGACATAAAAGAATTTTTTACACTAGAAAATAAACTATTTGAATCTATAGAGAAAAATATTAACTTTAAGCATATTGATTTATGCGAAAAAATAGATATTAAGCTAAATAAAAAAGGTAAAAATATCGCTCAAATTTCAAGGCAGATTTTGCAAAGCTGGATTTGGCTATCAGCCTCTAAGAAAATGAAATTTAGCACATATTTTAAAAACAATATATGCTATTTTGAAATCGATTCATTAGAATCTATGCACGATTTAATAAAAATGCGACAAGAAGTTTGCTTATTTATCATCGAGCAATTATTACAGCTTTTAAAGAGTGCCAAAAAAGAATCTAGTGGCAATATCGAATTAGAATTTTCATCTACAAAATTAAAAATAAAATTTGATAGAAAATATAGCAATCAAAAAGAGAAAATTTCGCTAGATGGCTTTCATCATTGTCTTGTATTTTTGCATAATATGCTTGTTGATTTTAAACTTCACAAAGGCAGACTTATATATTATCAATCATACAACATTCAAAAAATAATACAACAAAATGAAAATCAAATTAAACTCGATAGAAATACGCCATATTATAAAGCAGACTATAATGATTCCCTTGCAAAATTTTATGTGCGTAAAGTGGAATCGATTCACATTTTAATACTCTTTTTGGAAAAAGTGCTAAAAAATGGCTACGAAAAAGCAAAGACAATGATGATTGATTATTTCTCACTAGCTTATGATAAATTTTTAGAAAAATATTTTGATGAATCTCAACGAAAACTTATAAAGATTCCACTCACACAAGAAAAGTATAATGAAATTTTGCATAATTTAGATAGCGACCAACAGCAAATTTTTAGCGACAAAACAAGCGAATCTATACTTGTCCTTGCGGGTCCGGGCAGTGGCAAAACCAAAACTTTGGTGCATAAAATCGCACATCTAATAATGATAGAGCATAAAAAACCTGAATATTTTTTAATGTTGGCTCACTCAAGAGCAGCGGTTGCAGAATTTAAAGAGCGCATTAAGAATCTTGTAGGTAATGAAATCTATAATATGCGAATCTTTACATTTCACGCATTTGCTTTGCATATTCTTGGTGAGCGAGTAAATAACGATGATGAGTTAAAAGACGCTTTGCAAAAGGCAACAAAATCGTTAAATAATAATGAAATAGAATTGCCCTTTATTCAAATGCTAGTGATTGATGAATTTCAAGATATTGGTGAAAAATCTTACGCCTTTATTAAAGCAATCTATAACAAAATGCCAAAGGGAGACAAAAAGATTATTGCCGTTGGCGATGATGACCAATGTATTAAAAATTTTGGCGAAGATAAGGCGCAAATTGGGCTAATGCAAAATTTTAAAGATGATTTTAGCGATAAAGGCAACAAAGATGAGCCAACAGCAAAGGAATCTAATAATTTTATGCAATATTTTTTGCTGACTAATTATCGAAGTAAAGCAAATATTGTCCATTTGGTAAGTGAATTTAGGCAAAAATATATCTCACAATATTTTAAACTAAAAAATAAAAATCTTATAGCAAAAAGCAATGATAATGGCGAAATTTCAATAACTTTTTATAATGATTCGTGCTTTATAAAAAATATGACGCAATGTGTCAAAAAAGAAATGCAAAACAATCAAATCGCCTCAATAGCCTTACTTTTTCGCACAAATGATGAGGTGCTGTTAGCGTATTCTGCTCTTTTGGAAAGTGGCATTAAGGCAAAATATTTGCTTGACAGCAATGGCTTTGACATTGGAAATCTTGTTGAAATACAAGATTTTGGGATATTTTTAACAAATATGAATTTTGAAAGTGCATTAGTTGAATTTAAAAAGCAATATCAAAAATCTAAAAATTACAATTTGGCAAATCGCGTTATAAGGAAATTTCAAAGTGAATATAGTCAATATCTAAGCCACAAAGATATTGCTTTGTTTTTTATGGATTATGCGAAAGAAATTTGTTTAGAGGAATTTTTAGATAAGCAATCGCGAGTGGTTGTTTCCACTATGCACAAGGCAAAAGGCAAGGAATTTGACGCTGTTTATATTGGCATAGAAAATGAATTTTGCAAAAAAGATAGTAGCGAATATGATACAAGGCTTTTGTATGTCGCTCTAACTCGCGCAAAAGTCAATTTGCACATTCACACAAAAAATAAAAAATTATTTGAGATTCTTAAACCTCACACAACAAATCATTACATATATAATAGCAAAGATGATAAATTGCGTAAAATCTGCATTTTGATGACATTAGAGGATATAAAATTAGCCGATAAATGCAATCAAACGGGTATAAAAATCTCAAAGCCACTTGCTGGTGAAAAATGCACTATCAAACAAGAATCTACCAAAGAATTTATATTTTTTAACATTTATAAAGATTCGCATAGAATTGCTACCTTATCGCAGTCTTTTAGGGATAAGATTTTAGAAAAAATAAGTCAAGGTTACACATTAGACAGCGAAGTGGAAATAGAATATATTTGCTATTGGAGTGATAAAAAATTGCAAAATGATAAAGAAATGCGCTACAAAGAAATCCTATGTAAAATATCTTTGGTAAAAAATGCTTGATAATTTATGAATGCGCTAGAGACGGCGTTGTTTAACTTAACTGCGCTTTTTTTTCATTCTCATTAAGCCATACAAAGATTTTTGCCACTGCCCAATAGCATTCTTCATCGATAAAATCATCGATTTCGATATTCATCAGCAAATCCACTAACTCTTTGTTTTGAAAAATGGGAATGTCAAACGCAAGTGCCTTTTGGATTAAAATGGTGGCAAATCTATTTTTGCCCTGCGCTACGACTTTTGGCGCGGATAAATGCTTGTTGTAAGCGAGTGCTACAGCTTTGGTTGCATTTTGAAATTTTTGCATTTTAATAGTCCAAATTTTAGTAGCCCAAAAGGATTGAATCAATTTGTCGCCATTTAGATTCGGTGGATTTGCGTGAATCGCGCTTAGATTCGCCCAAATCCAAATGCGAATCCACCCCCAAATCTCTCATATTTCGCAAGATATGATATACGCTACGATTGAAAATATCCGTCTCAATATTCACGCGCCGTGCGGGTTTGTAAGTGTGAAAAAGCGTGTTATTAAAAGTGTGTGGGATAATCGTTAGGCGAAAAGTGTCCGAATCTACCGCATTTAGCGTAAGACTTATGCCATCAATAGCGATACTTCCCTTTGGCACGAGTAATGGGCGGATTTCTTGCGGATAAGCGATGATAAAGTCAAATCCATTTTCACTGCGCTCCACACGCACAATCTCGCCGATACTATCGATATGCCCCTGCACGATATGCCCATCCAAGTGGTCGCTTAGGCGCAACGCCTCCTCTAAATGCACTTTGGCGCAGGGTTTTTGCAGATTTTCTAGCGCGACACATTTGCGTGTCTCTTTACTCAAAATAGCACGAAAAACCCCGCCATTTGTGGAAATAGCAGTCGTGCAAATACCATTTATGGCGATACTCGCGCCCACCTCAGGGCGAATCGCACTTTTTACCGCAATCACTTCGCCATTAAAACTTTCCACCACGCCGATATTTTTGATTAGTCCGCTAAACATTTTTGCCCTTAATTTTTGGTGTTTTCACGCAAAATTTTTGTTACAATTTTAGCAAAAATTCAAAATTTTGGAGCAAAAGATGAAATTTATCGACACGCATTGTCATTTGGATAGCGCGGATTTTGAGAATGAAGTGGGCGCGATTATGGCGCATTGCAGGACGCTTGGTGTGGAAAGTGCGCTAATTCCGGGCGCAGATTTGGTGGATTTGCCAAAGGCGATTGCTTTGGCGGAAGCATT
>JBNMHH010000083.1:0-7675 GCA_050872665.1 Helicobacteraceae bacterium | reverse complement strand
GCAAAGAAAAACGCCACAGCCAAAAGTGCTGGATAGTTTTTAACCAAGTTAGAGGCTAACTCTTTAATGCTATCTGTATGCCCTTCGACAAAGGTATTCCCTAGCCACGCCACACCAAAGACGCACACACACGCAACCATCCCGCTGCTAAATACGCTGGAAGTTTCTGGAAGCTTGCTGACATCGACTTTGCAGAATATCACAATCAGCGTTGCAATCGTTAGCATAGCACTCATAATGGCAGCATCGCGCCCTACGATGACATTTTTGATAAAGACTGGCTCACCACCGATTTTTGAAATCGCAGTGGCATAAAGCACCACAAAAAGCACTCCTAGCAAGAATAAAAGCACGGATAGTTTCGCGCCGTCTTTTAGCTTGATATTTCGTGCGCCCTCACTCTTTTTCACAAGCCCTTTTGCAAGTCTGTCTTGATATACAGGGTCTTTGCTAAGGTCAAGATTCGCAAATTTTGTGATAAGAAACGCCGTTAGCATACAGCCCACAAAAGTCGTAGGAATCCAAATGCCAAGTAGCAATGGATAGCTCCACCCTAGTGGCTCTAAAGCACCGCTCATATACACCACAGCCGCGCTCACGGGACTTGCAGTGATAGCAATTTGCGATGAAACAACCGCGATTGACAGCGGGGCGGAAGGCTTGATATTTTGCTCTTTTGCCACCTCAACGATGACGGGAATCATCGAAAACGCCGTATGCCCAGTTCCTGCCAAAATCGTTAGGAAATATGTAACAGTTGGCGCGAGGTAGTTAATGTATTTGGGATTTGAGCGCAAGATTCGCTCTGCAATCTGCACCAAATAATCCAAGCCCCCAGCAATTTGCATTGCCGAAATCGCCGCAATAACCGCCATAATGATTAAAATAACATCCCAAGGAATCGCACCCGGTTTCATACCAAGCACGAGTCCTAGCACAATCACGCCTAAACCACCAGCATAGCCAATAGCTATGCCACCAAGTCGAATCCCTAGGAATATCGCACCTAAAAGGACTGCAACTTGTAAGATAATTAGTAACACCTCCATTTTTTACTCCTTCCTTTTCTTTTTCATTTGAGGATTTAGCATATTTTTTGGGTCTAAGATTTTATCAATCTCAGCCTTTGGCAAATATCCTCTCTCAAGGCAAATATCGCCCACAGCTTTGCCACTCTCTAGTGCCTCTTTAGCAATCGAAGCGGATTTTTCATAGCCTAGCACAGGGTTGAATGCTGTAACGATTCCAATAGAATTTAGCACAGATTTTTTACAAGCCTCTGCGTTTGCTGTGAGATTTTTAACCGCTTTATTTGCAAGTGTATTCATAGCGTTTTCTAAAATCACTAGCGAATTAAATAGCGCGTAAGCAATGCCCGGCTCAACGGCGTTTAACTCAAATTCGCCTCTTTCAGAGCAAAGCATTATAGTTGTATCATTGCCGATAACTTCATAACAAGCCTCTTGCACCACTTCGCAAATGACAGGATTCACTTTGCCCGGCATAATGGAGCTTCCGGGTTGCATTTTAGGCAAATTGATTTCGCCCAAACCGCATCTAGGACCAGAATTCATAAGCCTTAAGTCATTTGCGATTTTATTTAATCGCACAGCAGCCGTTTTCAAAGCACCACTTACAAATACAAAATCCGCAGTATCTTGCGTAGCAGCGATTAAGTCATCAGCGGGTTTGAATTTACCGCCTGTGATTTTGCTAAGATTTTTTTCTACGATATTTTTGTAGTCTGGGTGGCAGTTAATGCCTGTGCCTATGGCTGTCGCGCCCATATTTAGCGTTTGCATAACTTCTCTTGCGTAGTTTAGTCGCTCAATGTCAGCTTTGATATAACTAGCAAAAGCATTAAAAGTATTGCCCAAAGTGGTAGGCACGGCGTCTTCTAACTCTGTGCGTCCCATTTTGATATAATCTTTAAAGTCTTTGCCTTTTTTCTCAAGCTCTTTTTTGAGATTTTCCATAGCTTTGATTAAATCGCCTAGCTTAGTCCAAGTAGCCACTTTAATGGAGCTTGGATAAGTGTCGTTTGTGGATTGCCCCAAGTTTGTGTGGTCATTTGGGTGGAGATATTTGTATTCGCCTTTTTTGTGTCCCATAGATTCAAGGGCAATATTTGTCAAAACTTCATTGACATTCATATTTGTGCTTGTCCCAGCACCACCTTGAATCATATCAACCACAAATTGGTCTGCAAATTCCCCCGCAATTACCCTATCCGCAGCTTTCGCCAAAGCATCCGCTTTATCAGCGTCAATCACGCCGACTTCTTTGTTTGCCAAAACGGCAGCCTTTTTGATTTGCGCAAACGCCTTTACAAAGAATGGATAATCCCTGAGTTTTCGCCCAGTCATTTGGAAATTATCCACTGCTCTAAAGGTTTGCACCCCGTAATAGACATTATCAGGGATTTCTAGCTCCCCGATAAAGTCGTGTTCTTTTCTTGTTCCCATTGTAACTCCTTAAAAGTTGAATTTAATTTGTGTGAAACACGCTAGGAATGATAACATAAATATAATGAATTGGCATTGACTTAAATCAAATAAAATCAACAAAAAGCCGATTTTGTGGAATAATTTTTAGATTTTATGTGCGGAAAACTTATGGAAAATTACATTGCGAATCTCACAAACGACATAAAAGAGGCAAATAAAAAGCTTGTAGCAGAAAATGACGCCCTAAGAGAGGAAAATATCAAGCTAAAAGAGCATATCAAAGTTTTGGAGAAAAACGAATATGTCGAGGAATTGGAGTTTAATATCAAATCCTTGCGCGAGGCGTTGCAAAATGAGCGCGATTCGCAAAAAATCTTGCGTGAGGATTTGGAATCGCTAAGCACTCGATTAGATGAATTTTTGGCACTTTTTGCGAATTATATTAACGATGAGGAGGCGGATTCGCTTAATCTCATCGGCGATAAAAGCCTAATGTTTGGGGTAAATATCGATTCGGAGTTTATTAAAAGTAGCAATCTAAAGGCATTGCGAAACTACCTAAATATCCTAAAATGCACGATGATTCAGCGTTTTGAGATTAACGACTTTAGCACACAAAAAAAGAGCGACATTGCGCTAATCGGCGAGGTTTTTGCGGACTTTGTGCGACTAGCAAATCTCACAAATGACGCAAATATTTATGGGCTTGTGGAAATCACAATGCCAGATATTATCCACCAAAATACGATTTATTTGCATTTTTACGGCAATAAGGACATAAGCGATGAATTTGAGCAATTTAAGGGAATTTATCGTTCGCAATTACAAGCGAAATTATAATTTTTCGCATTTTTTTAAAACACATATCCGCTCGTTAGCCCAAAGAAATTATGCCCTTTGTTTGGGGTTGCCAAAGTGCCGTTTGAAAAATGCTTGATAAAAATCTCCACACTAAAGCAATCCCAAAAATACCCCACAAATACGCGTTCGCCGAATGTGAAGTTTGAGATGACGCGCGATTCGCCCTTTGTCTTAATATATGCGCCGATTCCTGCGCCAAAGTAGAGATTGCCACTTGATTCGCCCATAAAAAGCGGTAGCAAAATATCCTCGCTCACACCTGCGAATGCTAGATTTAGTGCGCGTAGATTCTGCCCTCTGTCATAAAAGCCAAAAAATCCGCCGACTTCGATATTCAATCGTCCGTGAATACGGAAAAAGCGATTGGGTTGCGAGTAAATAAAAAGCACTTGGTATTGATTTTCAAAGCCTATGCTACGAACACTTGCGCCAAACTCGAATCTAATAGCATTTTGCTTATTCCCAAATGCGGAATTTGTGGCAAAATATCTTTCAAGCGTTGTTTGTGGGGCTAAATCTTGTGTGGGCGAATCTAAATTTTGATAAGATTCACGCGCTTCTATGGGGGGGGGGGAATCGTTGAATCTATATTAGAATTTACGCTAGATTCCGCGAAATTTGCTTCTGCAAATAAAATATTTACGCACATTAGTGCAAAAAATGCTAGTTTTTTAATCATTATTTTATCCTTTTAGTTGCTTTGCATTAGCGCGGATAATAAGAAAAATCACAAATGAAATCCCGCACACAAGGGCGATTGTAAGGAATGTGTCCGCGTAGGTTACATTAGAGCTAAAGTCAAAAAAACGAATACCAAAGAGCGTGAAACCCAAAATCAAATCCTTGAATCTTAAAAAAAAATAAAAAGCGCATTATAGCTTATTTTTAGGAGGATTTTTTAATTTTTTATGCAATTTACGCGGATTTGCTAAAAGGCAAGGCGTGGGAGTTTAAAAGTGCGAATCTACACATTATTTTATCATTGCGAGTTGAATCGTAGATTTGCGCAAAGCAATCTATTTTTGCCCTACCCCGTCATTGTGAGGCGCACGAACAAGGCGAGTGCAACGCAGCAAACCACACATTTTTTGTCATTGCGAGTCCTTGCGTAGCAAGGGCGAAGCAATCCAAATAAAATAGATTGCCACGACTTGTCTAAAGACAAGTCTCGCAATGACGAATCTACCCACCTCGTCATTGTGGGGCGATTCAATAAATCGCGCAAAGCAATCCAAAATTACTTCAGATTCGCATAAAGTCAGCGATTCTCATTTGATTCACGATTCGCAAAAATGGATACTTTAGCGACTCTGTCGCCAAAACAATGGTAGCGTAGTAATTTCACAATAGATTCACACTAGATTTGCGTAAATCTAGCGAATCTAGCGCGATTCACACCCCAAAAACCTACTGATTTTTTGGCTTTGGTAGCAAATTATAGATTGTGTCCTTAAATGCGCTTTTATCGATTAGCTCTTTAAATTGCCTTGAAAATGCTCGACAATTACCACTACCCGAAGCCTCGCAAGATTCTTGTGCGTTTTTAGCATTATGGTTAATAGTGCCTATAATATAAGACGTTGTTTTGTATGGACAGCCTGAACAAATTTGAAGTGTTGTTTTTTTATTATCGTTGTCTGTTTGAATGGCCAAATTTTTTATTATTATTTCTTCAAAGTAAGGATATTTATCTTTGATATATGCTAGGACTTTATTATCATCGCTAAATTTATTACTCTTTGTCATCTCAACTTTTAAGGCATCTTCAAATTCTTTTTGTATTTTTTCTTGAATTCTAACTATTCCTGCCCTTTCACCATACACATTCATCATAACAGCGACAACAGCGTCTTCGGCAGTCATAGATGCTTCGCATTCTTTGGCTGTTTTAATGGTTTGTGCGCTAGGTTGAATTCTAATTTTACCTTTATTGTATTTTTCCACTTCACTCAAAGATTCAACACATTTAGCTGTTTTCTTAGTATTTTTTTTCGGCGTTTTTTATAGCTTTGTCGTATTTTGCGTTTAATTTTGGGAGAAGTGTTTTTTTTAACTCTTTTCCTATTGTGTCAAAAAGATAATAAGAGCGTGTTATTTCAACATTATCTTCAGTGTGCCTTTGTGTAAAAATAACAATGTTATTGCCTACATAAAGGCGTTCAATCCTAGGTTCATCATTATCATTTACAAAATCCCTAGTAATTTTAGTAAAATAATCTTTTAATTCTTTTTTATCATAACTTATGCTAGTGCCGTGTAATTTGCCGTCCTTATATTGACGCTGATAGATAAGATTTTCATCTTTGTCATATTCCTTTGATACGCCATCTAACACACCTTTTTTGTAGGTGATTTCCTTTTGCACGATATAGCCACTATTGTCATAATATTTCCACAAGCCCTCTCTTATGCCGTCTTTACATTCGCCTTTTTCTCTAACTACACCACCTTGTTTTATCTCATTGCTTTCACATTTTTCGCGCTTTGTGTTATCTACTACTTCTTTTTTAGTTTTTTGGAGTTCTTTGGCTTTAGTGTTGCTAGTATTTTTAGCTTTATCATCACTCAAAGTTGATGATAGCGCATTAGAAACGCTTTGTTCTGCCGCATTGCCTAAACTAGCTAACGCTTCATTGCCCGTAGATTTAAAAAACCCACACCCATTAAATGATATGCTTACTATCGCACTCATTGCACTTACCGCCACTATTTTACCCATTGATTTTATCTTTGTCATTTTATGTCCTTTTTTAATTTAAATTTCAGGCTTAATGCCCCGTTAGATTCGCCACGCTTTTAACCATAAAAGATTTTTTATTATTCCACCTCCCATTAAGTGATTTTTACAAGCGATAAGATAGTGGATATATCTGCGACAAATGCCACTATATCAGCAATGGCTTTTAAGCCCTTTTTAATATTATGCGTTGATTTGATTTCTTTGACACAAGATTCATATTCTGTCATTTTATCTTGCGGGACTTTGTTTTTTAGCATTGTAAAAAAGCTATCAATAGAGATAAAAACTTTCTCGCCATTTAGACTATAATCAAGCGTATCTTGCGCTTTATCTTTGAGATTCGCTTCAAGTATGTCTCGCAAGGCACGATTTTCGATGACAAAGTGGAAATTTTCATCTCTCACAACTATCTTTTTAGATTTGATATTATTTGGAAAGTCATTTATGAATGCGTTTAAAATATTGCCATATTCCGCGCTATCCATAAACTTCACTGCGATATTTTTCTTGCTAGTTTTGATTTTACTTGCTGTCATTTTTAATAATCGCTCGTTTTGCTCATTGTTATTTTTATCTAAAAAGTGTGATAAATCGTGCTTATTAAAAAGATACAGCAAATAGTCGCAAATGTCATTCTTTTGCCGTGAAAATAGCTCATCATCGACAATCTTGCTCCACAAATCATTTACAAATTCGCTTGGATTATCAAGTATGATTGTGGATTTTTTAGACTCTCTATTCATAGCTATACCTAATATTCATTTGGCAAAGAATCTATGTAATCATCAATAGATTCATTGACTTCTTGCATTGCCTTATCTACACTATCTTTCCATTGCTTTTGGGCTATCAAGTCGCTTTTAAACTCAACATAAATTTTACTATCATCAGTGTATTGCGCTTGATATGTAATGTATTCGTTAGGGCTATCGCCTATCGGTGGTGTAAAATTCACTCGTGCTTTACAGCCTGTCTTTCTTAATTTATCATCTCTAAACTCAACAATAAAGCCATCATAGGTAATCGCAGATTTTTTAGTCGCTGGTAAATGCTCGTAATATAGCTCTGTAAGCAAATTAGTAACTTCATCGCTATTACAATCAGGTGCTTTACTGCACCCTATAAAGCATATAACCATAAGCAAGGTTACAAAGATTATGTTTCGTTTTGTCATTTTATTCTCCTTTTGTTTTTAAAAATTTTTGCCCTTTTGTGGGGCAAATCTTTGCCTAACCGCCACGATTTTTTACCATTTTTAACCACGCGAATCTAATGCGTGAAAAATTAAGATTTAAGTTTGCATTTTGATTCCTTTAAAAGTGGTGTGGGGAATAATGTGAGCGAATCGTGCGAATCTATGTCGAATCGTCTTTAGATTCGCACAAAGTCCGCGAATCGCTTTTGATTTTAAATCGCCAAAATGGATACTTCGCGCTATTGCCCTCAGTATGACGAAATAAGCAACCTCGTCATTCTGAGGCGACAAAGTCGCCGAAGAATCCAAACCACACGAATCTAAATTAAATGAATCGTTACTACCGAATCTATGCGGATTTTTAGATAAAAACGCGCTATTTAACGCGTATTGCGAGAGTCTTACAATATATATATATATATATATATATAT
>JBNMHH010000082.1:0-7755 GCA_050872665.1 Helicobacteraceae bacterium | reverse complement strand
TTCTAGTATTGTGAGCGAGAAATCGGGGTTGTGTAGCCACGAGCGAGGAAATAAGACTAAAGCGTCTATTGACGAAGCGAGTGGCAAACTCCACGATTTATCGCCACAAGACGAATTTGCACAAGAATTTGTAATCCACATTTTAGACTTTCCCGGATTCGGTTATGCCAAAGCTAGTAAGGCAGAGCGCGATTCGTGGGATAAAAACCTTAGCACTTTTCTAAAAAAGCGCGAATCTATCAAACTCTTTATCCACCTAATTGATTCGCGCCACACGAATTTGGCACTTGATGATGAGATTCGCGCATTTTTACGCTCGATTGTTCGCGCCGATGCCGATATTTTAGAAGTTTTTACCAAAGCGGACAAACTCAAAAAAAGCGAGATTCACGCGCTAAAAGGGCGCATTTTTGTTTCAACGACAAAAAAAGATTTGGGGCAAGGCGATTTAAAAGACAATATCGAATCCCTGCGCCACGCGATTTTACGCACAATGTATCACATTTAAAAGGCAAAATATGAAATTTGATGAAACAAAATTTAGCATTACAAAGCCAGACTTAAGCGACATTCCTGCGATGCGCAATCTTATCTTGCCTGAAGTGCAAAGGGGCATTATTTTGGATAGGACAGAGGACGAAATGGCGACTTCGATTCGCTCTTATAGCGTGGTGCGTGCAAATTTTGGCGCAGATAGTGGCAAAATCATCGCATTTTCCGCACTCCACATTCACTCGATGAATCTAGCCGAAGTGCGCTCGCTCATCGTAGGCGAATCATATCGTAGGCTCGGCATTGCTACCGCGCTTATTTTGCGCTTAATCAAAGAGGGCGAATCGCTAAATCTAAAAGAAATTCTCACGCTGACTTATCAAAAGGAAGTTTTTAGTAAAATCGGCTTTAAGGAAATCGCCAAAGATTCCTTGCCAAATCAAAAAATATGGGCGGATTGTGTGAAATGCAAAAAGTTTCCTATATGCGACGAAATAGCTCTTCTCAAAACTTTGTAGATATTTGCCTAATCATCGGCTTTCTACTTGTTTATGACGCGCTTAGCTCTATGCAAATCATTTTGCCACCGCTTTTTGGAATCCTATTTTTAACATTCGTCAAACTCTTTGAATCCGAGCGATATTACTCGCTTTTTGCCTTTGTCATTACGCTTGGCATTATGGAGTCAAGCAAGGGATTCGCCCCGGGGACGCTTTTTGTGGTGTATTGCTTGGTGTATATTTTTGTGTTTGATAGGGTTGAGAAAATGTTTAGATTCGTCAATCTCTTTGAGCTAATCTACATTCCAATAATTTACATTTTGCTTTTAATCATCAACTCTTTTATCGCATTTGGTGGCGAATCCAGCTTTTTAAGTTTGATGATTTTGTGGTATATTTTCGCTGAGAC
Organism: Helicobacteraceae bacterium; assembly: GCA_050872665.1. GTDB lineage: Bacteria > Campylobacterota > Campylobacteria > Campylobacterales > Helicobacteraceae > NHYM01. The sequence goes on along the minus strand of JBNMHH010000082.1, from coordinate 6,354 downwards.
TTTGATAATGGTGGGACGATGGATTCTAGGTATAAAATAGCCTTAGGCTTTATTGGCGCGGTATTTTTTATCATTTTGGCGCGATTTTATTATTTAGCGATTTTAAAGCACGAGCATTTTTTGAATCTCTCACTTAATAATATCATTCGCACGGAGATGCAAGTCCCAGCGCGTGGGCAGATTTTAGATAGAAATAATAAGCCTTTGGCGGTAAATGAGCTAGGATATGCCATTGCGCTAAGCCCGTATTTGGGGCGCAAAAAAAGTAGCGAAGCGTTAGATAATGAAATTACGCGAATCGTAGCGCATTTCCCAGAATTTGACGCACAGGAGCTAAAAGAATCCTATCTTGCGCAGTACTCGGCATACAATCACAGCTACATTACAATCATAAAATATATCTCTTATGAGGAAATGCTAAAAAACTACACGAGCCTTAGCCAAAGCGATAATTTGCGCATTTTAAACGCCACCAAGCGACATTATCCAAATGACACAATGGCGTCCCATATCATCGGCTACATTGGCTCGGCGAATCAGCAAGAGATTTATGATAACGAAATGGCGAAATACACGGGGCTTGTGGGGAAAATGGGCATCGAGCGATATTATAATGACTTTTTGCAAGGCAAGTTAGGATTCATCAAAACCAAAGTCGATGTGCTAAATCGCAATGTGGAGATTTTGGAGGAAGTCGGCGCAAACAAGCGATATGATATGAATCTAGCCCTTGATATTGACTTGCAAAAGCACTTAGATTCGCTATATGAGGGCAAAGCAGGGGCAACTATCGTAATGGACGCCACAAATGGCGAGATTTTGGCGGCGGGAAGCTACCCTGAATACAACTTAAATGACTTTGTCAATGGTATGAATGAGGAGCAGTGGAGCGCGATTCGCGATAGTCCCGCCACGCCCTTGCTAAATAAAATGACAAATGGCGCGTATCCGCCCGGTAGCGTTATAAAAATGGGCTTGGCACTTAGCTTTTTGGAATATGGCGACATTGATGAGCGCACGGTCATTGAAACGCCGCCATTTGTGGAAATCGGCGGAGTGAAATTCCGTGATTGGAGTCCATCTCACGGAAGCGCGGATTTAATCAAGGCGTTGCGCCGTAGCGTAGATGTGTATTTTTATCGCTTAAGCTATAAAATTGGCATTGAAAATATGGCAAAAACGCTTAAAACAATGGGATTCGGGCAGAAAACGGGCATTGATTTAATCGGCGAGAGCAAGGGCATTTTGCCTACGCCATATTGGAAACTTGGCGTTCGCGGTGAGCCGTGGCGAATCGGCGATACAATCAACGCATCGATCGGGCAGGGATTATTTTTGGCAACGCCCATACAAATCGCGCGTTACACCGCACTGATTGCCACAGGATATTTGCCTACGCCCAGATTCGCGCAAAAATTAGGCGATGAGAGCGCCATAGTCCAAAGCAAAGATGTCCTAAGCGAATTTCAAAAAAGCAAACTCTCCGCCCTGCGACTTGGAATGTATCAAGTCTGCAACGCCGATGACGGCACGGCGCGATATACGGGCAGTTTGGCAAAAGTAACGATGGCGTGTAAAACAGGCACGGCGCAAGTGGTGGGAATCCCAAAGGATATTTTACAGCGAATCCCAGAGCGCGAAATGGAGTATTATCATCGCTCACACGGGTGGATTACGGCGTTTATGCCTTATAAAAATCCTAAATATGTCATCACTATCATCGTGGAGCACGGAGGTGGAGGCTCAAGCAGCGCAGGACCAATCCTCGCGTCTTTAGCAAATAAGCTAAAAGAGTTAGGGTATTTTAAGGAAGTGGGGTTGAAGTAAAATCTAAGGTGGCACAATTTGTTCTGGGGTAATCATTTGCGCCGTTTTCACACAAAACCGCGCTCAATAGACACCAAGTCTTATTTCGCTTGTTTCGCGTAAAAACGGCGCAAAGCACTACCGCCATTACTTCGATTGTCGTGGCTTTAGCCACGAATCTAAAAATAAAGTGCGAATCCACATTCCATCTCGTCATACTGAGGGCTTTAGCCCGAAGTATCCAAAGCACATACCCGCTCCATCATTCTGATGCGATAAATTCGCCGAAGAATCCAAAAATAATCATATTGATTCACCCAAAATTAGCAAATCGCCTTTGATTCACGATTCTCCAAAATGGATACTTCGCACTGTCGTGCTCAGTATGACGATAGGTTTGGATTGCTTCGTTCGCTACGCTAACTCGCAATGACGAATCCATTGCCTTATCATTGCAAAAATAGACAACGCAACCACGCGAATCTAAAATCACTTTTGATTATTTTCTAATTTCTCTAATTTACCAAGTTTCCATAGATATAAATCCAAATCTCTAAAGCTACAATCTAACTCAAATTCTTCTATAAATAAACGCAAGATTTCTTTGTATTTAGGATAAGATTCAAGCGTCAAATCCTCATCGCCAAATTCCGCAAATGGATAAAGTTTATTAAAATCTTTTAGCTTTTTGCACACGATACTATCATAAATTGCGTAATCGTTGCGCTTATGCACCATACAATTATGCAAAGTGCAGTATTTTGTCGCAAACGAGTAGAGTTTGATTTCTTTGTCGCCCTTGCCAAAAATCGCTAATTCACGCACCAAATCCGTATCCCACTTTTGGATTCGCAAGTCAAAATCTTTTATGCTGATAATTTTCTCGGCAATATCTGGTATTTTGATATTTTTAGTGGCGTTTGTGCTATAAAAATTATCAAGACAACCTATTTTGATGATAATCTCAAGTAGATTCGTATTGTCTCTATATTGATTAAAAATCAAATCTAATGCTTTGGTTTCTAGCGCGTAATGCCTCACTTCGCGTTTAGTTTCCCAAATATCATCGATTCGCTTCATATCATCTTTGCTGGGCTTATTGATTTGCATTGTGTGCTCCTTTTATTTAGTTTAAAAATTTTAGCATATTTTTACCACGCCTTAAATGTTTTAATATCATTTAACTTCAAATCACGCGCTGATGGCACTTCATCTTTCTTTAAGTCGTGGTTGCCTATAACTTCTGGTGGGCTCATTTGAAAATACTTCATAAATGTATGACTTGCTTCCGCTATCGGTTTATCTTTATATAAGTAGAGTTTGTAGCTCACTGTTCCATAGCCCGATTCGACAACTCTTAGCATTATGTCATTGTTTAATACTATCACTAAATCACCATCGCAATATGTTTTTCTATTCATATCAAAACAAGGTAGATTCCTTCTAAAACTTTTTTCGTGTTGCTCATAAACATTGCGCATTTTTTTAATATATAGTGAATCGGCTTTATAAACATAGTCTTGATATTTTACAATCGATATTTTTTCTGGTATGTAGCTGGGGATTATTATATCTTTTTTAATAATTTCACTCTCTTTTACCATTTGTGCGTTATGCACTTCTTTTGTAACTTTTACGCTAAAATCATTAAATCCACCATCATTTACCGAAAATGATTTAGTTTCTTTTTCGGTATTTAGTATTTTTAATTTAGGACAATAAACTTCACTTGTTTTATCGCTATCACGCCACGCTACTATTCCGCTATCATAATTTATTATTGTTACATCATAAAACATTGGTTGTAAAATATCATCATACTTTACATTATTTAAAGTTTTGTATGTATAGCCATTGACAACACCGCCATTTTTAATAAATGCAAAATCTATATTTGAAAAAATCTCGCATATTTTATTTTCGCTACGATTACGGTCGATAGCCTGAGTTATCCACGAGCACCCACTAAAAAATATTCCAAACACCAAGCTAGTGAATATCAAAGCAATCTTATTCATATTATATTTCCCCCTATTTTAACTCTTCGCGCAGTCTATTGTAATTAAAACACCGATATGTGTCCTTTTTATCTTTTTCGCAAACTTTTTTATAAACCCTTAGAGCAGATTCTATGTCCTTTATTGTGTATTCATAATGAATGCCAAGATTGACACATATAACAGCATCTTTTGTATTCACTTCACAGGCTTTGGTGTAGAATTGTGTAGTTTTATCTAAATCTATCCCCACACCATCACCCTCTTTGTAGTAATTTCCTAATGCTACGCAACCATAAGACGAATCCAAATCACAAGCCATAGTAGCATACTTGATTTTCTTTTCATCATCTTGTAATTCTTTCATTGCTTTATTTTTCTTGCTACCAAAGCCACCTGTATCTATAAAGCTTTGACCATCATATATGGTTAGTAATTTTTCACAGGCTCTAACTCTATATGCCTTTTTAGCATTTTTTGATTCGCATACTTTTGTAAAAATCCCAATAGTTTCATCAAATTTATACTCTTGCCCAATCTTTTTAAACTCACCTCTGTCATCAAAATACCTTGTGCCTCGTTTCATTAGCTCTTGGTAATTTTCTGCATATAATGAGTTGAAAATTAACACCACAAAAATAAGCACAATCTTTTTCATTGTTTCCCCTTTAATTATCATATTCTCCGTGTATCGTTTGCTTAATCTGCTCAACTTCACTTCGTGTTTCAGGCGGTAATTGATTCATTACTTTTTCAAAAAAATTTTTATCGATTTCGCAAGTATTTTTATGTTTTAATTCCTTGCAACCTATTTTATAGGCTTCTTTTGCCAAACTTAACCCAAACATAGCGTTTTCTGTGTCTCCATTATTAAACATTGCGTTGGTTATAAAAGCTATACCTAGCGAATACTGAGCCTCACAAGCATTGCCTATCCTTTTTGCCTTACAACCATCTACGACAGCTTGGCAACTTTTTATAGCATTCTTTTCAGTTAGGCATTTATGTTGCAATTTTCCATACTTGGTGTTTGTATTAAATTCATACGCAAATCCCTGAATAGCCAAAAACGCACACGACAACATAACAAACAATAATTTTCTCATTTTCGCTCCCATAAATAAAATTTTATAAAATGTATTTTATCCCCCCCCTAAAATAAATTTTAGCTTAAATACCTATCATTTTTTGCAATTTTTGCGTGGATTTGTAGATTTTAGTAACGATTCGGTGGAAATATATTTTTGTGCGAATCGCGAATCGCTATTCATTTTTCGCTATAATTTCGCACCTAAATCTTAAACGAAACGGACAAGCAAAATGAGCGATAAAAAAGCCACAAAAAACGACATTGACAACAAAACCATTCTTATCACAGGTGGCACGGGTAGCTTTGGCAAGGCGTTTGTGCGCCGAATCTTAAAAGACTTTAATCCCAAAAAAGTCATCATTTATAGCCGCGATGAGCTAAAGCAATATGAAATGGCGCAAACTTTTGATGATAAAAAAATGCGCTTTTTTATCGGCGATGTGAGAGACTTTTCGCGCCTTAAAACCGCGCTAAATGGCGTGGATATTTGCATTCACGCTGCCGCACTCAAACAAGTGCCGATTGCCGAATACAACCCGCTAGAGTGCATAAAGACTAACATAAATGGCGCGAGTAATGTCATAGAGGCGTGTTTGGAAAATCAAGTCGCTAAAATCATCGCGCTATCCACCGATAAAGCCGCCAATCCTATCAATCTCTACGGCGCAACCAAACTCTGCTCGGACAAGCTCTTTGTGAGTGCGAATAATATCAAAGGCGTTTTGGCGTCCAAATTTAGCGTGGTGCGCTATGGCAATGTCGTGGGTTCGCGCGGTAGTGTCGTGCCGTTTTTTAAGAGGCTTGTGGCTGAAGGTGCGAGTGCGATTCCTATCACTAGTGAAAAAATGACGCGCTTTTTTATCACGCTGGATTCGGGCGTGGATTTTGTCATAAAATCGCTTCATCGAATGCAAGGCGGGGAGATTTTTATCCCTAAAATCCCTAGCATAAAGATTGTGGATTTGGCAAATGCCCTTGCGCCAAAGATTCCGCATAAAATCACGGGGATTCGGGCGGGGGAAAAGCTAAATGAAGTGATGATTCCCATTGATGACGCAAGGCTGTGCGTGGAATTTGATGACTTTTATTTGCTAAAGCCCACAATCAATTTTAACACGCCCATAAATTACGAAATCACGGCACTTGGTGAGCGCGGAAAGGCTGTGGAAACGGATTTTGAGTATAGTAGTAATACAAATAAAGAGTGGCTAAAGGGCGAGGAAATATTAAAGGTGCTAAATTAGCGCGTTGTATCTTTGACGCTTTTGTGGGATTCATCGCGCTCAACTGCTCAATAGACTCCAAGTCTTATTTCGCAGTTTCGCGCTCGAAAACCCACAAAATCGCCTGAATCTAAAATAAAAAAATTCCGTCATTGCGAGACTTGCATTTTTAGAAAAAACGCATTATAATTCCGTGCAAATTTTTTACAAAAAAAAGGAATGGCGCAATGCAACTTAA
>JBNMHH010000081.1:0-7869 GCA_050872665.1 Helicobacteraceae bacterium | reverse complement strand
TTTTGCGACTTTGACAAGCGACTCTTTATTTTGAATATCTATGATTTCGCTACGCATTTTTTGCCACGCAAACGGGTCGCTTATATCAAAAGGCGCGTTTGCTTTTTGGGCGATTTCCTTAAAAATCTCGTTATTTTCGTCAATTATGTAGTATTTTGGCTTTGCATTTAGCTTTTTTACCGCATAAAGCGAGTAGAGATTAAAGTGGGTGCTTTCGGCTAGTAGTTGCAAAAATTCATCGCTTTTTGCCCTATCCTTTAGCACTTCGTTGATTTTATAAAGCCAAAATAGCGACTTATCGCGCATTAGCTTAAAACTCGCATTATCCGCAGACTGCTGAAAATACGCTAACGCCTTTTTTTTGCTACCATTTTCTAGCTCATTTAACCCAAGCGCGAACGCACTCCAATCATTCACGCCCACAATATTTTCACGCAGTAGCGCACGAGTGAATTTAGGATATTTTTTGCTGATGATTAGATGATAAAGCGATTTGTCAAAATTTTTATTTGAGAGATTTTTTAGATTTTTTGGGGCGGTGTTAAAAATCGCGCCTTTGTTGCCAATGGTGTTGTAAATGGCGTTAAAATCCTCGCCATTTGAATCCAAAATCTTTTCTAATATTTTGGTGCGATTGCGTAAAATCTCCACGCGCCGTTTGGTTATGGGCGATTCGATTCGCTCAATGTCTTTGGGTTTTAGGTGAATGGCGTAGTTTAGCGAAAAGCCCATATTAAAGCATTCATCATCGCTTACAAGTAGCTCGTGTAGGCGTTTGGAGCGACATTTTGCGTCCTTTGGTGCATCGCTTGGTAGAGTTTTGGCTTTAGACTTTAAAAGGCTCATAATTTTGTAGCTTTTATTGTCAATTAAATTATATAATTTTAATGCGTCATCTTGGCTAATTTTGCTATTTTCCTCCAAATACACATAGATATAAAAATCCCGTGCTATGCCTTTGGGTTTGGATTCGATAAATGCTAAATCCATAGCCTCCAAAGCAAATGGCACAAAAATCAAAATAGCAAAAAACTTACATATTATTGGCATAATTATACAAAATCCTTACGAAAAAATAAATCAATAAATTTTAGCAATATAATCACAATAAATGGAGCAATATCGATTCCTCCAAAAATAGTCGGCACAACACGACGAATCAGCGCATACAACGGCTCTGTAATCGTGTATAAAAACTGCACGATTTTATTATAGGGATTCGCCTGAACGAGGGAGCAAATCGCCGCAATTATTACTACCCAAATATACAGCGTCAAAACAAGGTGCAAAATCTGCGCCACCGCGCTTAAAAATGTGCCTAAAACCATTTTTTAATCCCCCTCAAATCGCAAGATGATTTTCAAATGCGCCCTTAAATGCGGATACAAAATATCCAAATGCGGTCCATTCCCCGCGCCAGTGAGTAAAAATCGCAATGGCATAAAAAGCCCCTTGCCCTTTAGTGGCTTATCATCAATCTTGCAAGATTCGCCTAGTTTCGCCTTAAGCGCGTTAAAATCCTGCAATGATTCGTCATTTGATTCGAGCAAATCCAAAAGCGTGGATTTTAAAATGGCAATTTCCGCGCCATAAACCCTAAAATCATCACTTAAAACTTTTGGCGCAAAAATGCGCTCGATTTTAGTGCGAATCTCATTTAGGGTGCTGGACTCTTCTAAAAAGATTTTGCCAAGCACACCAAAAGAATCCGCGAATCGCTTGTTTATTTTTTTGGATTCTTCGCTTTCGCTTTGCGAAAGCTCAGAATGACGGCTTTGGCTGTTATTAGATTCTGCGTTACGCGCAGAATCTACAACGGAAGGATTTTCGGTTTGGCTTTCGTAGTTTTCGGCAAATTTTGGGCGCGAAGCTAGACTTGAAGTCTGTGAGTGCCCGAAATTTGCCGAATCTGCGGAATGCAATTCTAAAGGCGAATTGCAAACTTTAGCCAAAATCGCACTAGATGATTCAAGCAACAACCCCATCTCACTTTCACTTAGCCTTTTCAAATGCTCCCTATTTATGTGGCGCAACTGATTCATATCAAAGCGCACGGGCGATTTTGATAGTTGCGATAAATCAAACCACTTTATCGCCTCATCAAGCGTGAAAATCTCGCACGGCGGATTATTCCCCATTAAAAGCAAATAATTCAAAATCGCCTTTGGTAAAAAGCCCTGTTCTAGTAGCCATTTTACGCTAGATTCGCTCTCGCGCTTACTCATCTTTTTGCCTTCATCATTTAGGATTATCGGTAAGTGGGCGTATTTGATTTCTTTGGTGTAGCCTAGCTTTTTATGGACTAGCATTTGCTTTGGCGTGTTGCTCGTGTGGTCCTCGCCACGAATGATAAAGCTAATATCATAAATCATATCATCAACCGCACACGCGAAATTGTAGGTGGGAATCTTATCATCGCGGATAATCACAAAGCTATCGATTTCATTTTGGCTAAATTTGCACTCGCCTTTGATTTCATCGATAAAACTAATGGATTCCGCACTCAAATCCCCACGCAAACGAATCGCGGGGTTTGGATTTTCGCCCTTGCAAATCTCCGCCCACGAATCATCATAGCGAAACGCCCTTTTTTGCGCCAATGCTTCATCACGCTTTTTATCTAAAAATTCCTTTGTCGCGTAGCAATAAAATGCTTCGCCCTTGTCGATTAGTTGCTTTGCTAAATCGTTATGAATCTTAAAATTATCGCTTTGATAAACCAGCTTATCCCAAAAAAGCCCAAAAAGATTTAAAATCGCCAAAATTTCCTTATCCGCGCCAGAGATATTTCGCGCCTTATCCGTGTCCTCGATTCTAATTAAAAATTTCTCGCCTTTTTGCTTTGCGATGATAAAATTTAAAATCGCAGCTCGTAAATTTCCTATGTGCATATCGCCCGTAGGGCTTGGCGCAAAACGCAACATTTTTATATCCTTACATTAAAAATTAAAATTTATCCGCATATTCCTCTTTGATTTTCACAAACTCATCGATATGCTCCACTAGCAAATCCACGAGTTTCGCCTCAAATTGGACGCCTTTATTTTTCATCATATGCTCGACTACCTCATTGATTGGCCACGCTTTTTTGTAGCACCTATCGTGGCTTAGCGCATCAAACACATCGGCGACCGCTACGATTCGCCCACATAGGGGAATCTGCTCTCCGCTTAGCTTTTGTGGGTAGCCATTTCCATTCCACCATTCGTGGTGCGTTAGGGCGATTTCGGCAGCCGTTTTTAGAATCGTCCGTTTTGACCAGCAAAGCATATCATAGCCCTTTTGCGCGTGGGTTTTCATAATCTCAAATTCCTCATCGGTGAGTTTGCCCGGCTTATTTAAAATCGCATCGGGAATCGCCAACTTGCCTATGTCGTGCATTGGCGAGGCGATTTTTAGCAATTCTGCTTGTTTTTTGTCTAATCCATAAAGATTCGACAAAAGATAAGTAAATTCCGCCACGCGCTTGATATGATTGCCCGTCTCACGGCTTCGCCCCTCGCTGATTGTCCCCATAGCGTAAAGGACTTCTTTTTGCACATCCTCTAGCTCTTGTTGCATTTGGAATAGCTCGGTTACATTGTGGAGGATTCCATAGGCTTCATTATAATATTCTGCGCCTTTTTTTGACTTGATACCCATTAGATATACTTGGACATAAAGCGGTCGATTTTGGCTGTCTATACAATTTATATAAATTTTGACGAATCCTTGCTTTTGAAGTGTTTCGTTAATATTTTTGATTGTTTGTGGTATGTCTGGCGATGGTTTTAATAACAAAGATAAATGTTTGCCTATCATTTTCTCTTGTGGGTAGCCAAACATTTCCTCACAGCTTTTATTTACCTCGATAAATTTCTCATCTTCGCCGATTCGTATCATCGCTGTGCTTCTATCTAATAGAGTTTGATAATTTGTTATGATAGTATCTTTTTCAGCGGAAACTTCCGTTAAAACATTTACGCTACGCTCTAGGCTTTGCCTATTCATCTCAAAATCTGTTATATCATCTAGTGAACAAACATACATCATCACTTCATCTTTGGCATTTATGATAGGCTTAATGATTGCCTTTGCGTAGAAAAAACCCAAATCAGCAGTTTTCTTTTTGATAACACCTTGAAAAGTTTGGCGATTTTTTAGCACCGCCCAAATGTCATCAATATTATTTGCTGAATCTTTGGCAATCAATGAGCCAAATTTCTTGCCAATGACTTCACTGCGCTTAAATTTAGAAATCTCTAAAAAGAGTTTATTTGTATCGATAATGTCTCCTTTTTCGTTGAAGTATATCACAAACAAACTTTTTTCTAATAACTCTTTATATTGTTTAAAAATACTCATAACTTCCAAATAATCATTATTTGAGACATAGCTTAAATTTCTAAGCCCATAAATTACTATATCAAGCGAATTTGTGCTTATCTCTAACTCGTGAATCGTGTTATTTTTTAGCTCACTTATGCCCTCGCTTAAGCCCACAAGGGTGTTTGTGTTGTTTAAGACATAATTTTTGTTATTGTAGTGATAAAATTCCCCAAATGTAAAAAACCCACTCATCGGCGCGATATTGTTAATTAGCTTAGCGTTATAGTCAAGAATCGTATCCTTAAAATACCAATACCGCCCCATACAAGTATAAACATAAAAGCAGTCAAGGTTTTTACTAGCAAATTGCATAAGCCTTTTGCTCATCTCTGCCATATTGTCAATCGAACTCGCTACGCCAAATTTTACTTTCGCGCCTTTTTTGAAATCGCCACCATAAATTAGCGCATTATCTTGCGTTTTGATAAATGTGCTACGAGCCACCAGCAAATCGCCATCAGCAAATACAAGCGGAAATTGATAGCCATTTGTAGGCAGAGTATCAGCGATATATTTCCCCAATAATCGTTCATAAATCTCTATCACAGGTTGGTTGTTTATCGTGCGAACAAGTCCGCCCTCCTCGCAATCTGTTACCACCATATCAAGCCCGATTCGATTATAATTAAAAATCGAATCGCTATAAACCTGCAAAACCTCGCTATCTAGCACCGCAGCGGAAATTACCATATTATCAATGCCTTTATCGCTTCCCACAAAACAGCGATTAAAGCTCACATCATCTCCAGCATTGCCCCCAGCAATCGTAATATGCGGAATCTTTTCTGTGAGGCAATCTAGCAATTTAGTCGTATTAAAAACAAGGCAGTTGCCAAAAAGAATGATTAGCTTGGTATTTTTGCTAACCTTTTTAGAGAGTTCATTTGCAATGGCTTCAGGCGCAGATGGCAAAAAGCTAAAAGTCTCAATGGTAGTTTTTTGAAAAATCGAAACAGCGATTGCGATTTTATTAGTGTAAAAATTCCCATCGCTTAACTCGCCAAATGACGAGGTTAGCAAAATCTTTGCTTGTGGGAGATTCATCATTATAAAATCCACCAAAATCTGCGCTTTGCTTTTTAGTGTGGAGCTACAAAAAATCTGTATGAAAATATTTGGCTCGTCCTTTAGGTGGCGCAGTTTTTGCATCAAAAGCCCGTCATTTTCATAAATAAAATTTAAAACTCTCAAAAAATATGTCCTTTAGTTATTTTTGGCGAATCTAATATAAAAAATGTGCATTCCGCAGTCATAGCGATAATTTATCTCCATTTTGTGTAGCATTATAATCTCTTTGACAATCGACAGCCCCAAGCCATAGCCTTGCTTGGTAATATCGCCTCGATAAAACGGCTCAAAATAATACGAAATGTCATTTGCCAAAGGCGCACCTTTATTGCTAATCAAAATGCCCTCTTCATTTAGCTCGATATTTACTTCGCCGTTGTCGCCGTATTTTATCGCATTTTCCATTAGATTTTTGATTGCGACAGCAAACAAATGCAAATCGCCTTTAATCTTAACGCTTTTAATGATATTTAAGCAAATGGGCTTATCGCTTAAATCCCGCAACGCCTCAAAAACCGCACTTTCGCTTAAAAATTCATCATTTTTTAGCTCGAAATTTTCCTCTTGGATTCGCTCAAAATCTAACATATTTTGGCTAATGTGATTTAGCGAATTTATATATTTTTTTAAGTCGCTTTTTAGTTCCTCGCCCTCTTTGATTTCTAGTGAAAGCTGAATCTTTGCTAGTGGAGTGCGCAATTCGTGGGCGATATTGCGTGTGATTAGCTCACGCGCCTTTACCATTTTGCTGATTTTTTCATTCATCTCATTAAACGCCTTAAATAACGCGCCTATTTCGTCTTTTGAATCGATTCGCAGTTTTTTGGCAAAAATCCCGCGCTTTAGCTCATCTATCGAATCTTTTAGCACATTTAGCGGACGCAAAACTTGATAAAAGAAAAAGAATAAAATCATCATAATTAGCACGGATTGGAAAAGCAACATAAAGACTTTGTAGCGATTCCACGCGTTTTCGTCTTTGGGGCGCACTAAATTTATGCCATTATCGTCCAAAAATGCCACGCCAAAGCCTACGAAATTATCATAGCTAAAGATTTTCACATTTAAAATGCCATTAGATTCACTATAAAGCGTTTGGGCGTTTTTGGGTGGCGTGGCAATCCGCGTGTAGCCGAAATTCTCGCCGATTCGATATACTACGCTTAAATTGCCGTTAAGATAATAGGGCGTAATGGTTTGCACCAAAACTACGATTTCGTTTTGCAATCGTTTGTTTTCACTCTCGCGTATCACGCTACTTGTGCGAATCGAAAAGATGACATTCGCCACAAACAAAATAAGCGCGAGTAAAAGAAACTTATATCTTAAATGCAAAATCTACTCTTTTTTTTGGGTTTTTGGCGCGAATCTAAACGCAAAATTTATAGCCTATGCCCCACACGGATTGAATGAATCGCGGTTCTTTGGCACTATCATCAATCTTGCTTCGTATATTTCTAATATGCGTATCAATGCTACGCAAAGTCGAATCTTCGCCCATAGTCGCAATGCTATTTGCGATTTGCTCCCTGCTCATCGGCTTTGGACGATTTTCGATTAAAAATAGCAAAATCTCAAATTCCGTAGGCGTCAAATCCACGCTCATTCCATCAACTACCACGCTATGCGCTTCGACATTGACTTGCAAACCGCCAAGCTCCATAGTTTTGGGCTTTAGGCGGCGCAAAAGTGCGTTTATTCGCGCCAAAAGCTCCACAGGCTCATAAGGCTTTGCCAAATAATCATCTGCGCCGACATCGAATCCCTCGACTTTATTATAAACATCGCCCCTTGCGGAGGAAATAATAATTGGCACTTGGGTGAGTTTGCGAATCTTTTTGCATAGCTTTAGCCCGTCCATTTCAGGCAAAGTCAAATCCAAAATGATTAAATCAATGCTATCCCTCCCCTCCAAAATCTCTATCGCCTTTGCTGGTGAATGCGTAGCGATGACATTGTATCTGCTCTGCGTGAGATACGCCACGATGAGTTGTTGCATATCCAAATCATCTTCGATTAGTAGTAATTTGTGCATTTAAGCCTCCTTAAAAATGCGCACTAAAATGCGCGAATCTAGCAAAAAGCGCAATTATACTACAAATATTTTAAGAATTTGTTATTAGTAAGATTCAGCACGAATGAAAAAATCATAAAATTCACTTTCCCAAGCAAAATGTGCTAAACATTTTATCCAACATTTCATCGTAATTATAGGGCTTTGTGAGCGATTCAAGCCACTTAATCGCGTCATTTATGTGGAGGCTAAAAATCTCAAAATCGCTTATATTTTCCTGCGCACCTTTAAGCGAATCTAACGCGCCCTCCACGCATTCCATTTGGCGCAATGAGCCTAAAATGACGCTTTCATCATTTTGCGGATTTATGTGGATTTTTGTCGCAATGGCTTTGCGAATCTCAAAAACGCTTTCATTT
>JBNMHH010000080.1:0-7884 GCA_050872665.1 Helicobacteraceae bacterium | reverse complement strand
TCACTAGCAGATGAGCTTTTGGCGAATTTATGCGGGATTTGCGTGGAGTTTATTAGCTTGGTGCGCTTTTTAAGAGAGCCATTTTCCACCACACAGGCTTGATAATCCTGCGTTACGACACTAACGCCTAATTTTGTCCTATGAATGCTAAGAATCGCGCTATTTAGATTAAAGCGATTCACAATGCAAATATTACTCATTTCGCCCCTCCACAGCTATTCTTACGGCGATTTTAGCACTTGCGCGTATTGCGTGATATTGGATTTTTTTAGCAAAAAATCTAACTCGTTTAAATAAATCACATCAACTTCCTTTAACGCGCCTTTTTGTGCGGCGCGAATCGCATTTAGTGTTTCTTTGTGTGGGTGAGCGATGAGAATGGCATATCCTCGTGCTTTGGCGATTTTCACGCCCTCATTTATTTGCGTATTTAGCGAGTGCGAATCTAGCGCATTGTCGATAAAAATATCACGGTAGAGAATAAGGCGATTTTGCGCTTTGGCAATGTCTGGGAGAGCGGTATTTTGCGTGGTGCGCGAATCTACAAAGTTAATATTGTGGCTATCAAGGACGGAGAGCAAAAACTCCATATTCGCCCTGCGCTCGGTGAATTTCGAGCCTGTGTGATTATTGATATAAAGCGTATTGGGTAAAGTCTGCTTGATTCGCGCGATTTTGCGTTTAATGGAATCCTCGCTATCATAAATGCTTATCGTATCCAACTCATCTTTGTAGGCAAGGGCTTCCAAAGGCAAATGCACCATAAAAAATTCCAAATTCGCCACGCGCTCAAGCATTTGCGTATTGCCCTGCGCTACGGGGAAAATGGAAGGCGTTAGCTTTAGCCCAGCGTCTTGAATCGCCACAATGTCGCTAAGTTGCTTAGGCGTGGCAATATCATCGATGATTATTACGACTTTGGGTTTGTGCGAATCTAGGACTTTTTTATAGACTTTTTTGGGCTCGGAAAATGGCTTTGGCAAAGTTAGGGACGCCGTTGTTAGCGCATTTGGATTTGGCGAACTTGGCGAATCGCTTTTATTAGCAACGCTAGATTTTTGCTTTGAATCGCCACTAGATTCGCGCACATTGTGCTTTGATTCGACTGATTGGCGCATAGATTTATTAGATTCGCGTTTTGATTCACTTGCGATATTTTTATTGTAGCGCAGTTTTGCGCCATCGGTTTTTTTCTCTCTCTCAATTAGCACACTATCAGCGTAATCTTTCGCCTCGCTTGAAAAGGGCAGACTATAATCCACGCGCTTTTTAAAGTATTTTGTCGTGTATTCATCAATATTTTTGCCATTTTGCTCTAGGGATTCAATCTCTTTGGTAAATGCCACGATTTGCTTGGAGTGCGCATTTGTGGCGACTTTTTGCGGTGGAATCTTTATGACATTATCCGCCATTAGATTCACAAAAGCAAATACGCTCCACAGCACAAAAAGCATTCTACCTCCCCACTTCATCGCTCACAACTTCCGCAAAAACCCTATCGCAAAGTGATTTCAATCTCAAGCATATTCATATTTTGATTTGAATCCGTCTTAAAATTGATATTATCCGCACCCGCGCCTGTGTATTTTTTGATGACTTCAACGATTTCGGTGCGCATTTCGTTGATATAGGGCAGATTCGTGCTTCGCTCGTGCGCTAGAACAAGTGTAAGGCGATTTTTCGCCACTTGCGCCGAGTTTTCACGCCCAAAAATTTTATCTAATAAACTCATTTAAACCACCCTTTTAAAATCTCCAAAATCCCATCGCCACCTTCCTCAAATGGCACTTCTTTCCCCAAAAGCCTATCGCAGATATTATTGTAGGCTTTGGCGGATTTGGAATTTTTGTTGTAAATCACAGGTTCGCCCTTGTTTGTTGCAGAGATGACTTTTTCATCTTCGCTAATTAGCCCAAGCAAGGGGATTGCCACGATATGCAACACATCATCTTTATTCATCATCTCGCCTTTTTTGACTAAATCGTGCTTAATGCGATTTATGATTAGATATTTTTGCACTTCGCTTCCAGCTTTTGCTTTATCGCTTTTGGCGTCAATGATTCCTATCACTCTATCGGCGTCCCGCACGGAGCTGACTTCTGGATTCACAACGATTAGTGCCATATCGGCGCAAAAAATAGCGTGTTCAAATCCGCTCTCAATCCCCGCAGGTGAATCGATAATGACAAAATCAAAGTTTTTCTTTAGCTCATCAAGTAAATTTTTGACTTTGTCTTTGTCTAAAATCGTCTTATCTTTGCTTTGTGAAGCGGGGAGAAAGAAAAGATTTTTTGCTTTTTTGTCGTTGATTAGTGCTTGATTTAGGTTGCATTTGCCCTCCATCACATCGATGACATCATATACGATTCGGTTCTCTAATCCCAAAATCATATCCAAATTTCTAAGCCCAATGTCAAAGTCGATTGCCACGACTTTTTTATTGCGATTTGCTAAGCCTACTGAGATATTGCCCACTGCTGTGGATTTGCCAACGCCACCTTTGCCTGAAGTTATGGTGATAATAGTGCCCACGATTCTGCCTTTAATTTAAAATTTAAAATTTGCAAGTATAGCAAAATTTTTGCTAATAATGCGAATCTTTAGGTAGAATCGCGTTTTAATTTTCGCGCGGATTTTAGGCACAAATCCGCCACAATCTTTAAGGACAAAGCAATGAAAGAAATCATCAAAAACTGCCCCAAAATTAAAGCGCGTGTGCATTCTATCGAATCTTTTGGCGCAGTAGATGGACCGGGCGTTAGATTCGTGCTATTTTTGCAGGGCTGTCATTTGCGCTGTCTTTACTGCCACAATCCCGATTCGTGGGACTTAAACGGCGGATATGAACTTAGCCTAAAAAATATTTTAAAAAACATTATGAGTTACAAAAAATTCTACAAAAAAGGTGGCGTAACGATTTCTGGCGGTGAGCCTATGCTGCAACACGAATTTTTATTTGAATTGTTAGGTGCGCTAAATGCGCTTGGGTTTCATAGCGCGATTGATACAAATGGATTTATTGATTTGAAATTTAGCCAAAAGTGCATAGAACGCGCAAATATGCTACTTTTAGACATAAAGGAAGTAGATGAAAATGACTGCATTGCGCTAACTGAATACAGCAATCAAAACGCGCTTAGGACGCTAGAATTTTGCGAATCTATTAAAAAATGCGTGTGGATTCGCTTTGTTTGTGTGCCAAATATCACGCTAAAAGATGAAAAACTCCATAAATTAGGCACATTAGCGCAAAAATTTTCCTGCGTAGAAAAAGTGGATTTGATTCCATTTCATCAGTTAGGCGCGTATAAATACAAAGCGTTAAATCTCACATATAAGCTCGAATCCACGCCCACACCCAGCGAAATAGAAATGCAAAACGCAAGGGCGATTTTAAAAGAGTATGGATTTTAGGGGGAAAAATGACACAAAATTTTAAACATAGAATCCAAAAGCTAAAAGAGGCACTCTCACAAGGGCTTTTAGAAAAAGATGAAATAATATCTTTGGTGCTACTTTGTATGATAGCGGGGAAATCCGTGTTTCTCTATGGACCGCCCGGAACGGCAAAAAGCCTTATCTCACGGCGCGTAGCGTGTGCGTTTAAAAGCAATGAATTTTTTGATTATTTGATGAATCGCTTTAGCACGCCTGAGGAAGTCTTTGGACCACTCAAACTTAGCGAATTACGGCAAGATAGGCTTGTGCGCAATGTAAAAGGATTTTTGCCAAGCGCGGATTTTGCGTTTTTAGACGAGATATGGAAAAGCTCCCCTGCGATTTTAAACTCACTGCTAACCATTATCAACGAAAAGAAATTTAGAAACGGCGATGACAATATAAGCGTCCCGCTTCGTGGGCTAGTGGCTGCGAGTAATGAATTGCCACAAAAAGGGCAGAGTTTGGAGGCGTTGTATGATAGATTTATAATGCGCCTTATTGTCCCGCCTCTTAGGCAAAAGGCGAATTTCAAAAAGCTATTGCAAAGCAAAAATATTAGTGATAAAGTCGCAATTAGTGAGAATCTAACCTTTGGCAATGATGAATTAGAAGCCATTAAAGCGCAAAGTATCGCTGTTAGCATTCCAAATAATGTCATTGAAGTAATGGAGCTTTTGCGCCTAAAAATCGATGATTTTAACGCACAAAATGCCAAAAATGGCGAATCTAAAAACGGCGAATTTACCGAATCCACAAGCGCAAAAAGCGATTCAAAAGATTCACACAATTCACACGATTCGCACGAGCCAATTTATGTGAGTGAAAGACGCTGGGTGGCTGTGGTGGAGCTTTTGCGCTTTTGTGCGGTGCTAAATGATAGGGATTTTGTGGATATAAGCGATTTGCCATTGCTAAAGCATTGCCTTTGGAGCAATGAAAATGAACGCGAGATTATAGAGCGATTATTAGGCGAATCGCTTGTTGCCTCCGCACCCAAAATTGCCACCGATGAGCGCAAATATAATAAGCTAAAAAAGGAAATCGAGCTAATATTAAATGATAAATCGATATGCGATACAGAGACTATTAAAGGCAAACGATTTATTAAATTTACCAAAACGCTTACTACGCCAAAAGGCACAAAGACGATTGATATTTACACTAACGAGGCGTATTTGGCGGATAATGAGCGACATAGGGCGTATTGCTATGATAAAGAGGGGCGATTCACCCAAAATACGGATATTTATTATAAATTCAACCTTGCCGATAATGAATGCGAATTTTTCGTAGATGAAAACGCGCGACTTTATGAGTTACATTCGCCACATTTTATGCGTATTTTTGATAAAAAAAGACGCATTTCACTAAAAAGCATTTCGCCTTCAAAACTCCCGCTAAAGAGCAAAGACGCGGATTTGATTGCCACTACAAAGGATTCCTTGCAGAGTGCTTGTGATGATTTATTGCAATCTTTGGAAAATAAAAATGCGCAATGTGAGGCGCAAATCAAAGAAGCGCAAAATTATGACAATGTTTTTATAAGCGATAAAGCAATGATTGTAGATGCGCTAGTTGAGGCAAAAGAGCAATGCGCCCAGCTAATCATAGAGACGCAAAAATTGCGCGAAAATGTGGAAAATATGGATTCATAAATGGAGCATTTTAACGAAAATAGCGCGAATCAAGGGGTAAATTTTAGCTTAAATGATTTAGCAAAAAAGTGTGCTTATGATTTGGGCGTTGATTCCTTAAAGATTCGCCCATATTTAGAGCGAATCGTAGCAAAATATCACGCTAATTTACAATCCACGCTAAACACCACGCCAAAGCATTTGGAAGCGGAGCAAAGTGCGTTTTTAAAGCACGAGGTAGAGCTAAAATACGGCACACAATCAAAGGCGTCTTTGGAATCTATGCTAAAAATCATAAAGCAATACAATGCGGACTTTGATACGGCATTTTACGAATCGCTAAAACAAATGCCACCTAAATCGCTTTGCAAAAACGCAATGGATAGCTGGGATAAGCTATTTGAGGCAAAAATCCACGCTTGGCAACAGCAATATATCGCGGAATCCAAAAGCGCATTTGTGGCGCAAATGAGCGAGTGGATAGAGCTAATAAAGCAATTTCACAAACACATAAAGGCGTTTGGCAAGGGCGGTGGGCTATTTGGCGAATCCATTATGCAACATTTAAGGGAATCTATGGAGGATTCTATGCAATTTGGGGATTCAAGCGATTCGCAAGATTTGGACGATTCTTTTAATAGATTCGATAAAAGCCACGCGAATCTACACAAAAATATCACAAATCTCACCCACTGGCTTAAGGTTTTGGAGAGCGATTCGGTGAAAAAGCTATGCGATATGCTTGGCAGTCTTTATAAGGCTAAGAGTGAAATGCAATTAGAGCGATTCGCGCTGAGTGAGGATTTTAGCACGGCGATTCCCACGCCTTTTGCCAAAGAGGAAATTAGTGGCGTTACGCTTGGTAGGGATTTGGAAAATGTATTGCCCCAAGAATTAGCTTTGCTAGATGATGAGGATTTTAGCATTTTGTTTGATTTGAAATTCGCCGAAAACCGCCTATTTTGCTTTGAAAAAAGTGGCTATGAAAGCGAGGGCAAATCACAAAAGGCACAAGACAAAGGTGCGATGATTTTGTGCGTGGATACAAGTGGCTCTATGAGCGGGACGCCAGAAACTATCGCCAAAGCCATAGCACTTTTTATGGCGCAAAGGGCGATGGAGGCGAATCGCAAATGCTATCTTATAAACTTTAGCGTAGGCATTAGCACATTGGATTTGAGTGCGCCAAATGGATTTTTTGAGTTAATGCGATTTTTGCAAATGAGCTTTTGTGGCGGGACAGACGCGCTACCTGCGCTTAAAGCGGGGATAACAAAAATGAATGATGAGGGATATAAAAATGCGGATTTGCTAATGATAAGTGATTTTGTGTTTGATTCGCGGGATTTGGTAGAGATTGAGGCTTTGGCGACACAAAAAGATGATGACAATAAATGCTACGCGCTTTATATTGGCGACTTTGCGCATAAGAGGCAAGATTCAAGGCTTTTTAGCAAGGAATTTTACTTTAATGGCAACACAAATGAAGTGGTGGAATTTTGCTCCACGCTTTAAAATGCGCTTAAAATCCCACACATAGCGAATCTAAAAGGCAAATTAACGCAAAATTACCGCGCAAACTTGTCATTACAGGGTGGCAATAGCGTTATTCTTACTTGTAATCTTTTACTTCTTTTGCAAGTTTGGCAATCTCTGAATCTGGATTATTAAATTCTTGCTCCCTTAGCCAATCATTGACTTTGATGACTTTATCAAAGTTTTCTTTAAAATATTTTAGTGGGTCATTTTTGCAATCATATAGATTAAAGTAACCCTCAAACCACCAATCACTGCCAAATTTTATATTTTCCAAGTTTTTTAAAATCACCCCTTTAATGTTTTTAGCTGTTTTGTCTGCAAAATTTCCACTTTTATCTTTATTTGTATCTATAAAATTTATACATTTCCCTTCTTTTCTTATGCTTAGCCTTACTCCAAAATCTTTATCTTTTTCATTTTCAAACATATATCTAAAAGTTTGTTCTGATTCCTCATATCGCTTATTATAAACCACAACATTTTTCCACCATTTCGTATTTGGCAAACTGCAAAAGAATTTACACTCTTCTCCTATCAATATTTTCCAATCTGTAAGATTAAGTCTATCTAATTCTTTTTGTAATTCTATTGCTTGTTTTTGCAAATATGCCTCTTTAATTTTGTCGCTATTGTTTATAATCTCAAACGCCAATTCAAAATCCTTTAAATCCTTTGAATCTTTGAAAAAGTCTGCTATACTCATCGTGCTCTCCTTTTTACCTGTGATGATTTGGACTATGTCCTTATATGATTCTAATGCGTAGTTTAGATTTGCGATATTGCCTACACCGCTTTTGCTTTGGCAAGATTTTATCCATTCTAAAATCTCATTTTCATATAAAACTTTTTTATATCCAATTTTGCCATCTTTGGATTCCAAAAAATCGCCTTTGATTTCCCACAAAAGATTATTATCTTTGTTGCTTGTGCGACTATTTTGGCTAGGCTCTCTATCGCGCAATGTTAAAAATATAACAAAAATATTTTCATATTCTACGCCACTGATACAGATTTTTTCAATGTAGTTTGCGATTTGATTTTGTTGGTCATCTGCATTGATTTTATTTTCAATGATAATATGCTTTGTGCCATTAAAAATATATAAATCAATACAATCAGATTCCTTTTTTACTTGGGTGTTTGTGGTGCTACCAAACCACTCTTTTAATCCCAAAACTTCCAAAAATAACGACAAAAACAAATCATCTTGGTAATGCTCACCATTTGTATCAAGCAATGAATATATAAATCCGCTGTGCATATTTACTTC